>NZ_CANPWG010000021.1 GCF_947581915.1 Candidatus Palauibacter scopulicola | reverse complement strand
GACTATGGACGATGCCGGACATCATGGGATTCCGAGCGTCCGACTTGCAGAGCTACGTGACCGAGGAGAGACGCAGAGCGCAGCGGTTCAGACGAGATGCAGCGCCGCTCGAACGCAGTGGGGTGTTGCCACGGGCTGCTGGGCCGATGCTCAGGATCCGGCCGCTCGTCGAGTCGGACCTCGGGCAGGTCACGGAGATCGAGGAGGCCTGCTTCGCCACGCCGTGGTCGGAACGGACGTTCAGGAACCTGCTCCGGCGCCCCGACGCGGTGCTGCTCTCCGCCGTGTACGAAGAGCGGCGCGTCGCGGGGTACGCCGCCGTGTGGTTCGTCGGGCGGGAGGCGGAACTGGGCGACCTCGCCGTGGCCCCGGACGACCGCCGGCGCGGCATCGGGGGCGAGTTGGTGGACGCGGTTCTCGATGAAGCGCGGGTCCGGGGCGTCATGCGGATCTTCCTCGAGGTCCGGGAAGGGAACCGAAGCGCACAGGATCTCTACCGAAGCCGGGGATTCGAGATCGTCGGACGGCGGCGCGGCTACTATGCGGGCCCGAAGGAAGACGCTCTCGTCATGCGCCGCTTGCTGGTCCGTTGATCCTATCCTGTTACCTTGATCCTCTTCATCATCACCACCACCATGGACCTTCGAGTCGATCATCGGGGAGGCGGGAATGGCGCGCAGTCTGAACAAGGCGACACTCATCGGAAACCTGGGCGCGGACCCGGAAGTGCGGTCGACGAACACGGGTACGCGGGTGGCGACGCTCTCCGTCGCGACCAGCCGCCGGTGGACGACGCGCGCCGGCGACCAGCAGGAGAAGACGGAGTGGCATCGAGTGGTCTGCTGGGACCGCCTCGCCGAGATCTGCGAGCGCTACCTGCGCAAGGGCGACCGCGTCTACGTGGAAGGCCGGATCGAGTACCGGCAGTGGGAAGGGCAGGACGGCCAGACGCGGTATACGACGGAGATCCGTGCGCTCGAGATGATCATGCTCGGGAGCAGCGGCGGCGGCGGAGAGAGCTATTCGGCGGCGGAACCCCGGCAGGAGCGTTCGGATTTCTCGGAGTTCTCCAACCGGTCCGTCGCGGGTGAGGACGATCTCCCCTTCTGAGGTGTCCGGCGTCGCGGTCGCCGGACCTCGCCACGGCACGGATCCCCCGATGCGCGAGACGACGCCGCGTGCTCCCGCCGACGCGCTCGTCGCGGTCGGACTCAGCCACCGGACGGCTCCCATCGACATCCGGGAACGTTTCGCGCTCGGAGACCGGCGGCGGGCGGAGTGGGTCCAGAACCTGACGGCCAGGCCGGGCGTTGCCGAGTGCGTCGTGCTCTCCACCTGTAACCGGACGGAATGCTACCTGGCGGGAAGCGACGCGGCAGCGCTCGACCGCCTGGGACGCGACGCACTGTGCCGCGTGTCGGGGCTGGGGCCCGCGGGAGATTCGTACCTCGCGACGCTCGAAGGGGGGCGCGCCGTCCGCCACCTGTACCGCGTGACCAGCGGACTGGAGTCGCTCATCGTCGGCGAGCCGCAGATTCAGGGCCAGGTGCGGGGAGCCTACCGGGATGGACGTCCCATGGTGGGGCCGGTGCTGCATCGCCTGTTCCAGTCGGCCCTCGAGGTCGGCGGACGCGTACGGGCCGACACGTCGATCGCGAGCGGCGTGACGTCGATCCCCGGCGCGGCGGTCGGTCTCGCCCGCAAGGTCTTCGGCTCGCTCGACGACCGCGGCGTGCTCGTGCTCGGGACCGGTGAGATGGGAAGACTCACGGTGCAGTGCCTGAAGCGGGAAGGAGCGGGGCGCGTGTTCCTGGCGAGCCGCGACCCGGCCCGGGCCGAACGCGTGAGCCGGCCGCTCGAAGCGGTCGCGATGCGAAGGGGCGCGGCGCTCGAGGCGCTGGATCGCGTGGATCTCATCATCGCCTGCACGGAGTCGGAGGCGGCCTTCCTTGGGGCGGCGCACGTCCGGAGCCCGCGAACGGGGCAGGCGCCGCTCGTGATTCTCGACATCGCCGTGCCCCGCAACGTCGATCCGCGTGTGGCCGGGATCCCCGGCGTGTTCCTGTACAACATCGACGACCTGCGGCAAGTGGTGGATCGCGCCCGGGCGGCGCGCGAGCACGAGCGCGAGCGGGCGGAGGCGATCATCGAGCGGCACGTCGCGAAGTACCGGGCCTGGCGTCGAAGTCGTCGCGCCGATCCGGCCGTGCGGGCGCTGAGGCACACCGCTCGCCGGCTGGTCGCCGATGCCCTCGCCGACCGCGCCCCGGTGCCCGGCGACGCCGACGAAGCCCGGCGGCTGGCGAGTCAGGCCGCGCTCAACAAGGTTCTGCACGGTCCGACGCGCGCCATCCGGTGGCTCGCCGAACGGTCCGACGGCGAGGCGTGTCTTCGTCAGATGGAACCATGGCTGACAGGCCGCCGGGGCCCGCCGGTCGGGGAGGTGAGGAGGGAGCGGATGAGCGCGGAAACGACGCAGGGGGGGCGCACGTGATTGCGGGGGGCGGGATCGGGGTCGGAGGGGGCCTGGACGTCGTGCAGGATCTTTCCGCGCGCGTGATCGATTCCCCCATCGACATGATCCTGGGCGCGACCCTGCCCACGAAGATCATTCTCACCGTGCTCGCCGCCTTCTCGCTCGTGTCGTGGGTCCTCATCATCTGGAAGTTCCGCGAGTTGCGCGCCGTGAACGCGCGGGCGGATGACTTCGTGTTCGCGATGGCCGGGGCCAACGGTCTCGCGGACCTCAACGACGCGCTGGCGGAACTCGACGACTCCCCCTTCAGAAGGGTGTTCCGGGAGGGGATCGCCTTTTTCTCGGAACTGCGTCCGGGCGCGCTCGACGCCACGCACGTCGGGGAGGGGTTGAGCCCCACGCAACTCGAAGCGCTGTGGCTGGTGCTCGAGAAGAGCCTTGCCGAGGAGAAGGACGAACTCGCGCACGGACTTCCCTGGCTCGCGATCATCGGCTCCGTGAGTCCTCTGCTCGGCCTCATGGGCACCGTCGTGGGCGTGATGAACTCCTTCATCGGCATCACATCGCAGGGATCCGCCAACATCGCGGCGGTCGCGCCGGGCATTGCGGAGGCGCTCACAACGACCGTCGCGGGGTTGGCGGTCGCGATTCCCGCGGTCATCGCGTACAACCACTATGCCTCCCGCCTGCGTCTCTTCGTGGGAGAACTGGAAGGATTCGCGAGCGAATTCGTGGGGACTCTCGCGCGCGAGGGGCGCCTGTGAGCCGGGAGGGAACCCCGACGGTCGGAGGATAAGGAACGCGGGATGAAAAGGCGCTTTACACAGCAGGCCGACGGGATCGGCGTCGTGGCGGAGATCAACGTCACGAGCCTCGTCGATGTGGCGTTCACCCTCCTCATCATCTTCATGATCACGGCGCCCATCCTCCAGGGCGGCATCGAGATCGACCTGCCGGAGGGTGTCTCCGCACCCCTCAGCGCCGCCGATGCGCTCGTGGTCTCGATCGACGCGGACGGGCAGATCTACCTGGATGACGTACCGGTGACGCTGGAGGAGTTCGACGCTACGCTCGCGCTGGCGCTCGATCGCTTCGAGTCGGATGCGGTGTACCTGAAGGCGGATGGCGACCTCGCCCTTCGGCAGGCGACCCGCGTGATGGGTCGGATTCAGGAGGCCGGAGGCGTGCTGAACATGGTCACGGACCCGGACCCGAGCCTTCGCCGCCCATGACTCCGTACGGAGGGGTGGAAACCGGGCGTTGGCGCGCATGGCGGCGCGGAGGGCCGCAGCGTCACGGGCGACCTCACAGGCGGGCCGTGTACGGCTCGCTCCTGGTCCACGGGGGTCTCCTCGTTCTCGTCCTGTTCGGCGACGCGGCGATACGCCCGCCCGAAATGCCTGCGGCGGTGCGGGTGAACATGGTCGAGTTCGCTCCGGAGGATGCGCCGATCCGCGTCGATCCGTCGCCGCCCGAGGTCGCGGAAGAGGAGAACCGGCCGCCTCCCCCGGAACCGACGCCTGACCCGGTGCCGCAGGTGGAGACGCCCACCGTGGAGGCCGAGGTCGAGATCGAGCGCGAGGCGGAGCCGGAACCCGCGCGGGCCGAGGAGGTCGGCGAGGAAGTGCGCACGATCCGGATCGCCGGCGAAGCCTCGGCCTGGCCCGAATACGAGGAAAACATCATCCGCCAGATCCAGCGCCGCTGGCGGCCGCCCGTGGGCGCGCGCGAGCTTCGGGCCGAGATCTACTTCATCATCCACCGGGACGGGCGCGTGACGGGGTTCGAGTGGGTGGCGAGATCCGGGAGCCTGGTCTTCGATGTCCAGGCGATGGGGGCGGTGGAATCGGCCGGCCGTGACCAGGCCTTCGGCCCGCTTCCCGACGACTTTCCCGCGGACGCGCTCGCCGTCTCGTTCTTCTTCGATCCGAGCGCACGCTGATGGGCGGATCGCGGATCCTTCGTCGATGCCGTACCGCGGGGCGGCGACGCCGGGGCGCCGCCGCGGGGCTGACGCTGGCCGCGGCGGCCGCCGGATCGCCGCTGGGCGGTCAGGAGGGCGGCGCGCTCCGCCTGGGTCTCACCTACGAGGCCCGCTACGTGCCGGGCATGGTCGTCGCGCCGGTCTCCGCGAGCGCCGGATTCGAGGAACTGGGCGCGGCGGTGGGCGAGATTCTCCGCACGGACCTCGACTATTCCGACCGGTTCGACATCCTGGCGGTGCCCGACACGCTCACCCTGAGCGGCCCCCCGAACTACGCGCTCTGGAACCAGCTCGGGGCCGTGTGGCTCGTCACCGCGGACATCTCCGTCGCGCCGGGGACGCAGACCCCGCTCCTCAGAGTCGGCCTGCACGACCTCGTGTACGGGAACCTCGAGAACGTCCAGGCCTTCAGCCTGCCGTCCATGGATGCGGCCGACTTCCGAATGTCGGTCCACCGGGTCTCCGACCGGATCGTCTTCTGGGCGACGGGAGGCCAGCGCGGCATTGCCGCGACCCGGATCGCCCTGCGCCGGAGGGATGGGGATGGATCGTCCTACCTGCTGCTCATCGACAGCGATGGCGGGAACCCGCAGCGGATCGAAACCGGAGGGCGCAACGTCTATTCGCCCGCCTTCTCGCCGGACGCCACCCGCATCGCGTATACGATCCAGGACGAGACGGGGTACTTCTCACTCGTGGAGCTGAACCTCATCACCGGAAGTCGCCGCACGGTGAGATCCGGGAGACTGATTCAGACGCCGACCTGGACGCCGGACGGGCGGCTGGCGTATGCGGAAGGGATCGACGGAACGACGCGCATCGTGGTCGAAGGCGACGGGCCGCTGACCGAGGGCCGGGCCCAGTCGCTGAATCCCAGCTTTTCGCCGGATGGGGCGTCATTCGCGTACGAGGCCGATCCGGCCAACGAGCAGCAGGTTTACGTCCGTCCCGTCTCGGGTGGCCCGGCCCGCCGCATCAGCATCTACCACCCGCGGGAGGATACCAACGCGGCGGGCCCGGACTGGTCGCCGAACGGCGACCGCATCGCGTATTCCGCCCTGAGCAACCGCCGCTGGCAGATCTTCACGGTGAACCCGGACGGCACCGACCGGCGCATGCTGACCCAGCGCGGCGAGAGCGAAGATCCGAGCTGGGCCCCCGATGGTCGTCATCTCGTCTTCTCATCGGTCGACTCACAGGGCTCGACGGTCTGGATCCTCGATGTCTTCACGGGGAGGTCGCGGCCCCTTACGGCGGGACGGCTCGACGGTCTCCCGGACTGGTCGCCCCCCATCCCGGCGGGCTCGTGACCGCGCTCGTCCTGCGGGTTGCGACTTGACGGGTCTGCGATAGGTTACGAATCCGTGTCGAAACCGGGATCGGGTCAGCGTTTTCAGCGCCGACGTTCGCCCTGTCCTCGCCGAACTCTCGTCCCGCGACTGGCAAACAAGGAGACCTCGATGCGACTGAGCCACCGATTCTCTCCCATTCTTCTCGTTGCGCTTCTGGCGACGGCGTGCAGCGGCAACCCGGAACCGGAGCCGGTTCCCCCCCCGCCGCCTCCCCCTCCGCCCCCGGTCGTGGATGACAGCGCGGAGCGCGAGGCGGCCGCGTCCAGGCTCTGCGACCAGGCGATGACGGCCATGGAGGCCGGCGACTTCACGCGGGCGCGAGAACTGCTGGAGCGAGCCGTAAACGATTATCCCGGTACGACGTGCGCGGAGTCCGCGCCTGCGGACATCGAGCGCGCGATGGACGGCGAGGCGATCGTCGCGCGGATTCACTTCGACTACAACGAATCCGCCATCACCGACGACGCCGCCGCGATTCTGCAGCGCAAGGCGGAAGCGCTCCGGGGCCGATCCGGAATCCGCCTCCGGGTCGAGGGCCATTGCGACGAGAGGGGCTCCCTGGAGTACAACCAGGCGCTCGGCCTGAGGAGGGCCCAGGCCGCGGTCGACTATCTCTCCAGCCTGGGGCTGGACGCCGACCGCTTCGATATCGTGACGTTCGGGGAGGAGATGCCGCTGGCCCGGGGGAGCAACGAGTCGGCCTGGCGGCAGAATCGTCGCGGTGAGTTCGTCATCACGGACGGAGACATCTAGATGAAGCATGTGGCGGTCGCCGTGCTGTTGGGCGTTGCGGCCGCCGCATGCGCGTCCAGGGGCGATGTCGAGACGATGGGCGACGCCCTGCGGGACGAAATCGCCGTTCTCGCCGAGGGCCAGTTGCGGCTGGCCGAGGCGGTGCAGGCGGACCTGGAGTCGATCGAGAGTTCGAGCCAGCGCCGGGAGACGACGGGCCGGGGCGAACTCGAACGCCTGATCGGGCGGGTCGAGGATCTCTTCGAGCAGATCATCGAGATGTCCGCCCAGAACAACCAGTTGCTCAACGACATCTACGAGAATCAGCGCCGCCAGGGCTCCCCCTCGCCCATGGGCTTCCCCGGACCGGCCGACGCGGGCCCGCCCGCCGCGGGTCCGCCCGCCACGGAATCGAACCCTGCCGCCGGGTCCGGGTCCGATGTGGCGTCCCAGGTCTACGCGATGGCGCTCGACATGTACCAGCGCGGCAACCTCGAAACCGCGCGCGACGCCTTCCGCGAGTTCCTCGCCGTCTACGGCGGCCACGAGTTCGCGCCCGATGCCCAGTACTGGGTGGCGCGCACCTACGAGGACGCACAGGATCCGGGCAGCGCGCTCGAGGAGTACCGTCGGCTGACGGAACTCTATCCGGATTCGAGCCGGGCTCCCGCGGCGCTCTTTCGCCGGGCGATGATCGAGGCGGGACGGGGCAACACGGCGGTGGCGCGGCGGCTGTTCGTACAGATCGAGAGCGGCTATCCGAACAGCCCCGAGGCCCCGGAGGCCCGCCGGGAACGCGAGAGGCTGGGCGGCTAGCCGTCCGTGGCAAAGGCTGCTAGTGCCGCGGACCCCGCGGTGACCGCAGGCTACCGTGCAGTGTCCCGGCTGTAACCACCTCGAGGCGCGGGTCGTCGACTCGCGTACGAGTCGCGGGGGCCGGGCCATCCGCCGCCGGCGCGAGTGCCTCTCCTGCGGTGAACGCTTCACGACCTATGAACAGGTCGAGGAAGAGCCCCTGCTCGTCATGAAGAAGGACGGCGGCTCGGAGACCTACGATCGCGGGAAGCTCCTCGCCTCCATCCGCGTGGCCTGCGCGAAGCGACCCGTATCGAACCGCGACATCGAGTTTCTCGTGGACGAAGTCGAGGAACAGCTGGCGGCCGCGGACCAGCGGGATGTCGCGAGCCTGTGGCTGGGAGAACTCGTCATGGAACGGCTCCGCGCCCTCGACCAGGTCGCGTACGTGCGCTTCGCCAGCGTGTATCGGAACTTCCAGGACACCACGGAGTTCATGGAGGAAGTGCGACAACTTGGACAACTCCTGCGACGCGCCGGACACAGCGCGGCCGGGCAGGTCGAACTGTTCTCGGCGGGAGGCGACGAGGGCCGATGAGGCTGCGGCGACAGACCCGGGGCGCGACCGATCAGGCGGAGATGCCCTTCCTGGATCACCTGGATGAGCTTCGCTCCCGCCTGATTCGGGCGCTCCTCGCGCTCATCGTCGGCATGGTCATCGGGCTGGTGGCCGTGACGCAGTGGGACGTGCTCGGCATCGTCCAGCGGCCGATCGCGGAGCTCCTCCCGGGCGAGGCCCTGAACTACTCCAGCGTGACGACGCCGTTCATCACCATCCTCAAGCTCGGCTTCATCGTGGGTCTCATCGTGGCCTTCCCCTACCTCGCCTTGCAGGCCTGGGGCTTCCTCTCGCCGGCCCTGTACGAGAGCGAGCGGAAGTTCGCCATCCCGGCCATCGCCTCCGGAACCATCCTCTTCATCGCCGGCATCTCGATGGCGTACTTCCTGGTCCTGCCGCTAGGGCTCAACATCCTGCTCAACTTCTTCACGTTCGATGAGCTCAACCCCGTCATCATGATCAACGAGTACCTGACCTTCGCAGTCCGGTTGATCCTGGCGTTCGGGCTCATCTTCGAGTTGCCGGTGGTGCTCGTCTTCCTGTCGCTGGTCGGGATCGTGACGCCCGAAGGGCTCGCGAAGTACCGGCGTCACGCGATCGTCGTGATGGCCGTGGTCTCGGCGTTCCTCACGCCCGCCGACCCGTACACGATGCTCGCGATGATGCTGCCGATGATGTTCCTCTACGAGATTTCGGTGATCATGACCCGGGTGCTTCGGCGCCGTCGCCAGGAGACGGAGCGGGCCGCCGAGGAAGGAAGCTCCGCCTGAGGCTGCGCACGCTCCTGGCGCTGGCGGCCCTGCTCGGCGGCCTCGGCGCAACCGAAACCGCGCGCGCCGCGCCCGCGGGCGTCCGCCCCCTTCAGTTCACCGTCCGGGCGGATACCGACACGGTCGTGGTCGCGGGGCGGGACACGCTGCCTCGGGATGCCGTCTCCCGGGACTCGACGGCGCGGGATACGCTGGAACTCCCGGGAGCCGACTCGGCTGCGGCCGGCGACGCCGCGACGGCGGGCGATTCCGCCGCCGTTGGCGATTCCGCCGCCGCGGTCGGCGACCCGGCCGCGGCCGTTGACTCGAGCGCCGCGGCCGCGGGCCCCGCGCTTCCGGATTCGGCCGCCGCGGACACCCTCGATGCCGGTCCGGACGACCCGCCCTTCCCGCAACAGGATGACATCTTCGGACAGCTCCTCGGGGAGCCGGGCTATCAAGCGATTCGTTACCAGGGGCGCGGGGTCGAGCTGGATGTCGACCGGCAACGAGTGCAGCTCAATCGTGAGGCACAGGTGATGTACGAGCAGTCCACGATCGACGCGGACACGATCACCTACGAGGCGGGTCTGCAGTTCGTGCGGGGCTGCGGCAACATCTCGCTCACCGGGGAAGGGGAGAACGTCATCTCCGACGAGTGTCTGAACTACGATGTCTCCGCCACCAAGGGCACCGTCGTGGACGCGCGAACCTCGTTCGCCCAGCAGGGCGCCGACTGGTTCATCCGGGGGCTCATGACGATGCGGGGCTCCGGCACCGCCTTCGTCGAGACCGGGAACTTCACCTCGTGCGACCTCGATGAACCGCACTACTACTTTCGCGCCGGGCAGATCAAGGTCGTTTCCAACGATATCGTCGTGGCGTGGCCCGTGACTCTCTACATCCAGAACGTGCCCGTCGCGTGGCTTCCCTTCTTCGCACAGGACATTCGGGAGGAGCGGAGAAGCGGCTTTCTGCCGCCCCGCTTCGGGTTCAACGATGTCGTCGCGTCCTCCAGCAACGCCCGCCGGAGCATCACCGACTTCGGGTACTACTTCGCGTTCAACGACTTCATGGATGCGCAGGCGACGGCGGACTGGTTCAGCGGACGGTTCACGCGCCTCAACGGGGCCGTCCGATACCGCTCGATCAAGAAGTTCTTCCGCGGCAACGTCATCGCGAGCTACAGCTTCGGGAACGAGAAGACCCTGCAGTTCCAGATGCGGCACAATCACGAGTTGACCCCCGTCACGGACATTCGGGTCAACGCGAACTTCATCTCGAACACCACCGTCTTCGAGCGTCAGACCTTCGACCCGACGGTCCAGACGCAACGGATCGCGTCGGATGTCGGGGTCCAGCACCGGTTCCCCTTCGCGTCCGTCAACGTGAGCGGGAGCCGGCGCCAGGATCTGGGGGCGCAGAAGGGGCGGACGGACCTCACGCTGCCCAAGCTTCAGATGACCTTCTCGCCCCTGACTCTCTTCCGCGCGCCCCGCAACCGCAGCGGGCCGTTCAACAACATCGTCGTAAACGGCGCCTTCTCCGCTTCGCGCCTCGACCGGACCCAGGAAGAGAGCGACGGCAAGAGGACCGAAGTGGCGTCCGCGAACAGCGCCGTGCGCATCGGCTCCTTCGGAGTCAGCGGGCGGACGAGCTTCAACCGCAACTCCGTACTGCCGTTCCAGCCGGTGTCCGGCGCCGACACGACGGCGGCTGCGGCGTCCGGGAGCGTTTCGAAGCTGGACTACGGAGCACAGGCGGAATACCAGATCGACCTCATCGGGAGCACGACGCTTCGTCCGACGCTGAGCGTGGACGCGAGCCGGTTCCAGTCGGACGACACGAACGGAGAGCTCATCGCGGCACCCGCGCGCCTCCGTATCGGAGCCGCGGTGTCCACCGACATCTACGGGTTCTTTCCCGGTGTCGGCCCGTTCGAGCGGATCCGACACAAGGTCTCGCCGCGCTTTCACTACGACTATTCCCCGGCCGTGGAGGCCTCCGATTCCCTGCTGGCGATCCCGGGGTTCCCGGTGTCGAATTCCAAGGAGGAGAACCGGCTTCGCCTCACCCTGAACCAGACCTTCGAAGCCAAGCTGCGCGAGGAAGTCGAACTCGATCCCGAAGCGGAAGCGCTGCTGGAGGGCCGCTCGCTCGAGGCGGATTCGACCGGCCGGGAGGCCGCGGCGGCCACGCCCGGGGCGGATTCGCTTGCGGCGGCCGGCGATTCGGCGGAGGTCCTGGCGCCGGAAGTCGACCCGGCCGCGGAGGATCCGGCGGCGGAGGACCCGGGCGAAGCGGCTCGCGGGCTGACGGACGCCGGCCGGGAGGCGCCCGGCGCCGGAGGGGACACGGGAGACCCCGATGCGCCACGCCGCGCGCAGCCGCGCCGAAACGTCGTCCTCCTGGGAATCAACTCGAGTCCGCTCACCTTCGACTGGTCCCGCGAGAACGAATCGCCGCTGACGACGGACCGCTGGTCGCACCGCATCAACTCGGACCTGCTCAGGGGACTGTCTCTGAACATGTCGCTCGACCTGTTCGAGGGCACCGGGGAGGAGCGGGTCTTCGCCCCCATCCTGTCGAGCCTGACGGGCAGCTTCACGTTCAGTTCGGCCAGCGGCCTCGGGGGGTTGCTCGGGCTGGGCGGCGGTGGCGGTGGGGGCGGAGCCGATCCCCAGAGCCGCCTGCGGAATGCGGCCGACTCCCGATACCGGCTGCAGAGTTTCGATGAGAATCCGGATCCCGGGGACCCCGGCCTGCGGGCCGGCGGCCCGTGGACGCTTGCGTTGACGTATTCGCTCCAGCGCGGCCGGGAGGACCAGAGTTCGCAGGACCGGCAGTCGCTCAACGCGGTCCTCTCCCTCAATCCGTCACCGAACTGGCGTCTCGCCTGGCGCACGACGTACAACCTCACGAACAAGGAATTCGGCGAGCACCTCATCACGCTCGACCGCGCCCTGCACCGTTGGATCGCGACCTTCATGTTCGCCCGCTCACCGAACGGGAACTTCATCTTCCAGATGAGCGTCAGCCTCATGGACGCGCCCGATCTCAAGTTCGACTACGACCAGCAGTCGCAGGACGGCCAGGGCGGTTTCGGTGCCGGCGGCCTGGGCGGCCGGCGCTTTTGACATTCCTCGCGGGGCTCCCGACATTCCCGTGCACTTCATGCGCGGCTCGCGCGCCGAGGAGGGTATGCTCCCGACCACCGCCATCGATCTGGAACAAGTCCGCCTGCCCGTAGCGGACCGGCTCCTTGCCGTAGAGCGCGAGCTCCGCGGGATGGTTCCATCGGGATTCGAGGCGCTCGACGAGGTCGGCGACTACCTGTTCGCGCGGTCCGGAAAGCTACTCCGGCCCACGCTGCTCCTCCTTGCCGACGGCGTGGGAGGACGCCCCTCCCCGGATGCCGTGAAGCTGGGGGCCATCGTCGAACTGCTGCATGTCGCGACCCTCGTGCACGATGATGCGGTCGATCACTCCGCGAGACGGCGAGGCCGGCCCACCGTCAACCACCGCTGGACGCACCAGGTCGCGATCATCGCGGGAGACTACCTCTATTCGCGGGCGGTCATCGAGGTCGTCGCGCTCGGCAGCCTCGAACAGGTCGCCCTCCTCGCCGATACGGCGAACCGCATGACGATCGGTGAAATGCGGCAGCTCGTGCTCCACGATGGCCTCGACTTCACGCGCGAGGACTATGAGAGGCTGTGCGAACACAAAACGGCGTCCCTGATGTCCGCCGCGTGCGAACTCGGGACCCTGTCGGGAGCGCCGCAATACCGGGACGCCCTCCGCGCATACGGCCATCACCTGGGAATGGCGTTCCAGATCGTCGACGATCTGCTCGACTATTCATCGTCGACTCGCGTGATGGGCAAGCCGCGCGGGCAGGACCTGCAGGAACACAAGGTGACGTTGCCCCTGATCGCCGCCCTGCCCAAGATGGAGTGGGGAGAGCGGCGCGCAGTCGAAGGGCTGTTTGCGGACCCGGAGCCCTCTCCCGAAGCCGTGCAGGAGATCGTGGACCTCGTCGAAGCGCACGGAGGTGTGGAGACGGCCCGCGAGGAGGCGCGGTCGCGGGCGGACCGGGCACGGGATCAGCTCCGGCGCCTGCCGACGAGTCCGTGCCTCGAGGCGCTGAGCCTTGCGGTGGATTATGTCGTCGAGAGGGTACGGTAGCGAGTGAACTTCGGAAGCCGACGCCATCGTTCCCCGATACGCCTGGTCCTCATCATCGCGGGGGGATTCGTGCTCGGGGGGCTGCTCACCGAACTCGCGACGGTTACGTTGCCCCCGTCAGCGGCGCGTCAGTTCTTCATCACAACGGTCGCGGCTTCACTGCAGCCGCTTGCATTCGATCTCAAGGTGCTCGCGTTCACGCTGGGGCCGATCGTCCTGCGCCTGAATGTGTTGAGCGTCGTCGGGGTCGTGCTCGTCGCCTGGTTCGCCCGGTCGCTTCTCTGACCGGGACGCCGACGATGAGCCACAGCCAAGGAGTCTGAGATGTTCGGTCTGAGCCCATGGGAGTTGTTGCTCGTATTCCTCGCTATCCTGCTCCTCTTCGGCGCCAAGCGGCTGCCCGAGATCGGGAGTTCGCTGGGCCGCGGGATCCGGGAGTTCAAGGGTTCGATCAAGGAGGTCGAGGGTGACGTGCGAGCCGAGATCACGGGGGATACCGCGCCTCCATCGGCCGCCTCCGCCACCCAGGAGACGGCGCAGGCCCGCCCCGCCAATACGGAAAGCTAGCCGATAGCAGAAGGGACCCCGCAGGACCCCGCGGGACCGCAGGGGCGCACGCGGGGGCCCGGGGTTGCGTGGTTCCGCGCCGGGCGGCCGGCCCCCGCCAGGCGGTCAGCCCGCTCGGGATCAGAGGTCGGAGATCAGAAGCCCGGGATCATGGGCTGGGCCTCCTGCTGCAGGAGGAGCCTCGCGCGGTGATCCTCCACGGCCGTGTCTTCGCGAAGCGCAACCAGCCACTTCTGTACGTACTGCTGGGAACGCTCGAAGCCCAGTTGCCCCACCACCGCGTCCCTGACCTCTTCGAACCCTTCCCGCGTGGCCTCTTCACGCTCGAGAACCTCCACGACGACCACCGCATCCCCGGCATCGAGGGCGCCGCTGAGTTCACCGACAGCAGCCCCGAATCCGAAACCGACCGCCTCCGTACCCTGGCCGAGTCCCGGGACGAAGTCGCCCCGGCGGAATGAACCGGTCTCTTCGACCGACCAGCCGAGTGCCTCCGCGGCCTCGTCGAAAGTGCTTCCGGCCGCGACCGCGTCGAGCAGGCTGCCGGCCAGTTCCGCGGCCCGTTCCTTCTTCTTCTCCACGATCAGTTCCGCGCGGATCCCGATCCCGGCTTCCTCAAACGGAATCGTGCTCTCGTCCCGCCGTCCCAGGAGCTCGACCAGATGAAAGCCCGCCGGGTTCTCGAACGAATCGGACAGGTCTCCGATCTCGCTCTCGGGGCCGAGCGCCCACTCCCTCGCCACGCCCAGTTGGCCGGCGCCCGGAATGAAGTCCACGCCGTCCAGCAACTGCACATCGGTGCGAACGGTCACGCCCAGCGAGTCGGCGGCCGTCGTGAGGTCCGTGCGCAGCGCGAGATCCTCCAGGTCGTCGAGGAGGGTGAACACCGAATCCTCGGTCGCGCCGGAAATCTCGAACGGGACGTAGATCTGGCGCAGCGCCAGCGAGTCCGAGCTCCGCTCGTCGACCTGCAGGACGTGCAGCCCGAACGGCGTCTCGACCGGATCCGTGACCTGTCCGAGCGGGGCGTCCGCGGCCACCTCCGTGAGTCGGGGGTCGAAGGCGCTCGTTGGACGCTTGCCCATGAAGCCCCCCTCCACGCCCGAGATGGAGTCGGCGGACTCCGCCATCGCCACCTCGGCGAAGTCCTCGCCCCCTCGTACGCGGTCCGCGAGGGCGGCGGCCCGTTCGCGGGCGGCCAGCGAGTCGGCGACGGAGGGCCGGAGCGAGATGCTGACCATGTTCACGCGGGCGCTGGCGGGCCGGATGAGTTCGTCCGCGCGTTCGTCGTAGACCCGCCGGATTTCGTCTTCCGAAACGGAGACCTGGGAGTCCGCCACGGCCTCCGCCGGATCGATCCGCGCGAAGCGGACGCGGGCCTGCTCGTTCGTGTCCCGATAGAACCGCCACGCTTCTTCCTCGGATACGTAGATGCCGCTCTGGACGAGCGTTTGCAGCTTCGCGCGCGGTAGGATGGAGCGGTAGTAGCCCTCGATCTGCAGCAGTTGCGTCTCATCCGTCGCCGGGTCCGTGAAGAACCGGCGGTACTTGTCGATGTCGAACTGTCCGTCCGTCTGAAACCCGGGGTAGCTCAACATCTCCTGGGGCGGCTGCGTGAGGAACGCCTGCCGGACCTCCGCATCGGTCACGCTGACGCCGAGCCGGTCCAGCTCCGCCTGGATCAGCGTCGCGCTGACCAGGCTTTCCCAGGCCCGTTCGGTCACGACGCGGACATCCTCGTCCGTCATGCCGCGGTCGGCCGCGCGGTTCACCGCAAGCTGGTTCTGGAGGAAGATATTCCACTCGTTGTAGCGGATGTCCTGTCCCCCGACCTGCCCCACGACGGGGTTGATCTGCCCGCCGAGGTTCCCTCCCTGCATCGCGTTGATCCCGTCGAACACCAGCCAGCCCACGAAGGCCGCGGCCATGATGCCCATCACGAGGCTCGCGCTGCCGCGCATCTTCCGCATGAACATGAGACGCCGAACCCACCTTGTCGTCTTGAATCGAGTCGCCCGAGCGCGGTCGCGCCGGGGCTGGAAACGCAGGTGAAAAACGTATGCCGGGCCAGCGTTGCGGGCAACGAACGGCGGGAGCTCCGCCGTATTTCCCGGCGTTCGTTGACAACCGAAAAAAACGGTCGGTATGTTGCCGCAGACCGGGCCGGAAGGCCCGAACCTGCCCCTGTTTTTTCCCTGCGACGCCTGTGGCCGCCGACGACCAGACCGTGGAGATCGAACAACTCCTGCGCCGCGCCGAACTGGAGCCTCGGATCCACACGTTCGCGCGCCTCGCCGACCTCTACCGGCAGGCCGGGGAGCACGAACGCGCCCTCGGTGTGATCCGTGATGGGCTGAGAGAACACCCGTACTACCTGGACGCGCGCCTGCTCCACGCCCGCGTGCTGCTCGAACTCGGTCGCGACGAGCTCGCGCGGGTCGAGTTCGAACACATCCTCTCGCTGGATCCGGCGAACCCGCTCGCCTGCATGGCGCTGGGCGTCGAGCGAGTCGACACGGGCGGTTCCGACGGCGCCGCGTCGACGGACGACTGGATGGAAGCGCTGGAGGAGGCGTGGCGGAGCGACGGAGCCGATGCACGGCCCGCTCCGGGCGGCGCGACGGCCGCGCCGCCGGTGGCGCCGCAGAGCATCGAAACCTCGACGCTGGCCGGACTGTACGCGAGCCAGGGCCTCTTCGGCCGCGCGATCGGGGTGTATGAACAGATGCTCTCCCGCGACCCGGACAACGCCGATCTCGCCGCGGCGCTCGCGGAGATACGTCGCCGCGCGGAGGAGGCGGGAGGACCACCCTCCGGTGGCGCCGCGGCCGCCTCGAGCGGAGCGCCGCGGGACGTCCCGGCCGCGGAGGACGGGGCGGAGTCGTCGGACCCGTCCGCCGCCCAGGAGTCGATCGGAGAACAGCTTCGCCGGATCCTCGATGGCGAAGCTCCCGCGAGATCGGACTGAGCGGGTGCGCGGGCCTATCCGCATCGGCGTCCTGAACGGGCCGAACCTCAATCTCCTCGGGCGCCGCGAACCCCACCACTACGGCACGCACACGCTGGCCGAGATCGAGTCACTCCTCCGCGAACGGGCGGGCCTGGACGACGTCTCGCTCGTGTTCTTCCAGTCCAACGACGAAGGCGAGATCGTGGACTGGCTGCAGGCGAACACCGACTCGGTGCAGGCCTGGCTCGTGAACGCGGCCGCCCTGACCCACACGAGCGTGGCGCTCCGCGACGCCCTCGCGGGCTCCGGCCGTCCCTTCGTCGAGGTCCACCTCTCCAACGTGTTCGCCCGCGAGTCATTCCGGCACACATCGGTCCTCTCCGACCTTGCGATCGGCGTCATCGCCGGATTCCGCGCCTCCAGCTACCTGTTCGGTCTCGAGGCGCTCGTCCGGCATCTTCGCGGGAGCGGCGAGGCGGGAACGGAGTGACGCCGCCGGGAACGCGGCGCGGTCGGCTTGAAGCGACGACGAACGCCGCGGGGCGCCGGTCGGTCCTCGTGACCGCCCGGTCCAGCGTCCGCTACCTGAGCGGGTTCACGGGTTCCGCGGGAGCGCTGTGGATCCCCCTCGAGGGTCCGCCGGTGCTCGTCACCGACTTTCGATACGAGGAGCAGGTGCGCCTGGAGGTGGCGGGGCCCATCCGTGCCCATATCGGCCGCGAGGGCTGGATCCGCGGCATCGCCGAAGTGGCGGCGGACGCGGGCGGCCCGATCGCGTTCGAGGCCGAGAGTGTCACGGTCGCCGACTACGAGTCTCTCCGCGACATGCTCCCCGATATCGTCTTCGTCCCGCTCCGCGATCTCGTCGGGACGCTGCGGCGGGTGAAGAGCCGCGATGAAGTGGACGCCATCGAACGGGCGGTCGCGGTGGCGGAGGGTGCGTTCAACCGGTTGCTGTCGAGCATGGAGTGGTCCGCCGCACCGAGCGAGCGCGAGATCGCGACCGCGCTCGAGATGGAACTCCGCCGCGGAGGCTCGGACCCGCTCCCCTTCGACCCCATCGTCGCGGCGGGAGAACGATCCGCGCTTCCCCACGCGACACCCACGGCCCGGCGCGTCGAGCCGGGAGATCTCCTCCTCATGGACTTCGGCGCCCGCGTGGACGGCTACTGCAGCGACCTTACACGCACGCTCGTGCGAGGGACGCCGGAGCCCTGGCAGGCGACCCTTCACGAGCAGGTGCTCGAAGCCCAGACGAAGGCGCGCGAGGTGATCGGCAACGGGGTCGCGTGCCGGGAGGTGGACCTGGCCGTGCGAACGACGTTCGCGCGCCACGACATGGACGGCTTCTTCGGCCACGGCACGGGGCACGGGATCGGACTCGACGTGCATGAGGGCCCCAGTCTCTCGTCCCGCTCCGAAGATGTCCTCGAGCCCGGAAACGTGGTGACAGTGGAACCGGGCTTGTATCTTCCCGGGCGCGGCGGCGTGCGCATCGAGGACGATGTGCGGATAGGGGAGGCCGGTGCCCGCACGCTGACCCGCCTTCCACGCGCCCTCGTCCGGCTCTAGTGCATAGCTATCGGATACCATGGCAGATACTTCGGATTTTCGTCGGGGGATGACGATCGAGCTCAACGGCACCCTCTACTCGATCACCTACTTCCAGCACGTCAAGCCGGGAAAGGGTGGGGCTTTCGTCCGCACGAAGCTGAAGGACGTGATGGAGGGAGGCGTGATCGACAAGACCTTCCGCGCCGGCGAGAAGGTCCGGGAGGTGCGCCTGGAACGGCGGCCCGTCCAGTACACGTACACGGACGGCCACCTGTACTACTTCATGAACATGGAAACCTTCGAGCAGATTCCGATGTCGGAAGATCAGATCGGAGAGGACCAGCTCCAGTATCTGGAGGAGAACATGGAGTGCCAGAGCCTCAACCGTGACGGTGTCGTGCTCGCGATCGAACTTCCGCAGTTCGTCGAGCTGGAGATCGTCGAGACGGACCCCGGAGTGCGGGGGGACACGGCCCAGGGCGGAACGAAGCCGGCCCGGTTGACGGCAGGCGCCGTGATCCAGGTGCCGCTCTTCCTCGAGACCGGCGACGTGGTGCGCGTCGACAGGACGGAAAACAAGTACATCACGCGGGTAACCTGACCATGGACCTGGATTGGCTGAAGGGACTCATCGAGTTGGTCGAGGAGTCGGGCGTGGACGGCCTCGACATCGAGCTTGTGGGCTCGGACACGGGAGACCCGACCCGGGTCAGGATCCGGAAGTCCCCCCGCCTGGCGGCTGCCGCGGCCGTACCTGCGGCGGTGCCCGCGGCGGCGGTCGGCGGGGTGGAGGTCGCGCCGGCGCCGGCCGCCGAGTCCGCCCCTCCGCCGGCGGAGGCGGCACCGGCGTCCGGGCTGTTCGAGGTGCTGTCGCCCATGGTCGGCACCTTCTACCGGGCACCGGCGGCCGGCGCCGACCCCTTCGTATCCGTGGGGGACCGGGTTGAGGCCGGCCAGACGCTCTGCATCCTCGAAGCGATGAAGCTCATGAACGAGCTTCAGTCGGATGTGGCGGGCGTCGTGCAGGAGATCGCGGTCGAGAACGCCGAGCCGGTGGAATACGGCGCGCTGCTCTTCCGCATCGAGCCCGACTGAAGCCGCGGTCGGGCGCATGTTCCGCAAGATCCTGATCGCCAACCGCGGCGAGATCGCGCTCCGCATCCTGCGCGCGTGCCGTGAACTCGATATCCGGACGGTCGCCGTGTACTCGGAGGCCGACCACGACTCGCTCCACGTCCGCTTTTCCGACGAAGACATCTGCATCGGGCCGCCGGTGGGCCGCGAGAGCTATCTGAATATCCCGCAGATCCTCGCCGCGGCCGAGATCACCGGGGCCGACGCCATCCACCCCGGCTACGGCTTCCTGGCGGAGAACGCCGAGTTCGCGGAGATCTGCGAGCGCAGCGGTCTCGTGTTCATCGGGCCGACCCCCGAACAGATCCGCCGCATGGGGGACAAGGCGGAGGCGCGAAAGACGATGATCGCCGCGGGCGTCCCCGTCGTCCCGGGTTCGCCGGAGCCGCTCGACGACGAGGCGGAGGCGCTGGAGGAAGCCCGCCGGATCGGGTTCCCGGTCATGATCAAGGCGGCCGCCGGCGGCGGAGGGAAGGGCATGCGGGCCGCCTTCGAGGAGGGGGAGTTCAAGAACCTCTTCGCGATGGCGCGGAACGAGGCCGAGGCCAACTTCGGCGACCCTACGGTGTATCTCGAGAAACTCATCGAGCGGCCACGCCACGTGGAGATCCAGGTCGTCGGCGACCGCCATGGGCGCGTGCTGCACCTCGGGGAACGCGACTGCTCGAGCCAGCGGCGGCACCAGAAGCTCGTCGAGGAAGCACCGAGTCCGGCCGTCACGCCGGAGCTTCGCGAGGCGATGGGAGCGGCGGCGATCCTCGGGGCGGAGGCCATCGGATATCAGAGCACGGGGACGGTGGAGTTTCTGCTCGCGCCGGACGGCGAGTTCTATTTCATGGAGATGAACACACGGATCCAGGTCGAGCACCCCGTGACCGAACTCGTGACTTCGGTCGACCTCATCAAGGAACAGATCCGGATCGCGGCGGGAGAGAAGCTCGCCATCCCTCAGCCCGTGGAATTCCAGGGGCACGCGATCGAGTGCCGGATCAACGCGGAGGATCCCGAGCAGGGCTTCCGTCCCTCGCCCGGCACCGTCACGGCGTTTCACGCGCCCGGGGGGCCCGGCGTGCGGGTGGACACGCACATCTACGGCGGCTACGTCGTCCCTCCGTTCTACGACTCGCTGCTCGCCAAGCTCGTCGTCTGGGGCCGAACGCGGGATGAAGCCCGGATCCGCGCCTACCACGCGCTCGAGGAGTTCATCCTCGAGGGAGTGCATACGACGGTTCCCTTCCTCCGCAAGGTGCTTGCCCATCCCGATTTCGTCTCGGGGAACATCGACACGGGGTTCGTCGAGCGGTTCCTGACCCGATCGTGAGCGGCGAGGACGCGTCAGCATGGACGACGCGTGGTGCGCGGGCCATCTTGCAGAGCGGTCGGAGCGCGGATCCAACGGTTTGTGCCTGGCTGGATGATCTCGAGGTCGCGCCGGTCCGGCGGTACGGCGCCCTCGTTGGCTGTCGGGGTGGGGAGGATGCGTGATGGTGGATGAACGGCAACGGCGCGAGGTACTGGGCGTCGCGCTGATCGTGCTCGGCCTCCTGGTGGCGTTCGCGCTGCTCTCTCCCGCATTCGCCGGCGGGTCCAACTGGATCGGGCCGGCCGGGGAACTGCTTCACGACAACCTCCGGCGGGCCGTCGGCGTGCTCTCGCCGCTCCTCGCGATTCCGGCGTTCATGTGGGGCCTGCATTTCCTCGGCTGGGGCGACTCGACCCGGGCCCTCCGCTGGTCCATCCTCGCGGTGGCGCTGCTTGCGGTCCTCCCATCGCTGTACCGGCTCATCGCGGGACCGGCGGACGGGGGCGACATCGGCTGGCTGGGCGCGACCGCGGGGGACGGCCTCGCACAGGTGTTCGGCCGTCTGGGCGGCGCGCTTCTCGCCGCGGGCGTCCTCCTGCTCACGCTGTTCGTCACCATGAGGTGGTCCCTGACCGGCGCCGTGACGGCGGGGGGGCGCTCGCTCGCTCGCGGATTCTCGGCCGCCGCCGGCGCCGCCCTCGGACTCGGCCGCTCGTTCGCCGGCGCCGCGCGGCCCTCCCGACGCCCGCGCTCTCCGGCAGAGCCGGATCCGCCGAGCAAGGCGAAGTCGGAGGCGGCGGCGGGGCGGGGTCGCGCCGCGAAGAAACGGACGCCCGCGAAACCGGCGAGCGCGCCGCCCGACCCGGACCCGGCGCCACGGGACGAGACATCGTCCGTTCCGGTACTCGATGACGCCGGCGACCCCGGCTCCTCGGCGGTTCCGCCCATCCACCTGTTCGACGCGCCCGTGGGACGGGGCAGCGGCCTCGGCGTGCGCGATCTCGACCGGCTCGGCGAGATTCTCATCGAGAAGCTCGCCACCTTCCGCGTGGCCGGCGAGATCGGGGGCTGGACCACCGGCCCCGTCGTGACGCAGTTCGAGGTCGTCCCCGCGCCGGGCGTGAAGGTGGGACAGATTTCGGCCCGCGCGGACGACATCGCGCTCGCCCTCAAAGCGCCGTCCGTCCGGATCGTGGCGCCGATTCCCGGCAAGGGCGCCGTCGGCGTCGAGGTGCCCAACCCGGCTTCGGAGATGGTGCTCGTGCGCGAGATCCTCGAGAGCCCGTCGTACCGGCGCGGACGCCACACACTCCCGCTCGCGCTCGGCCGCGACCTCTCCGGCAAGCCGACGTGCGCGGATCTGACCCGGATGCCGCACCTCCTCATCGCGGGCCAGACCGGGTCCGGGAAGTCGGTGTGCATCAACGCCCTCATCACGAGCCTCGTGTGCCGGTACACGCCGGCCGAACTCCGCCTCCTCATGGTGGATCCGAAGATGGTGGAGTTGTCCGTGTACGGGGATCTCCCGCACCTCCGCCACCCCGTCATCACGGACAACGAAGAGGCCGCGTCCGTCCTCAAGTGGGCGGTGTACGAGATGAAGCGCCGTTTCGGACTGCTCTCGGCGAACGGATGCCGGAACGTCGCGGAGTTCAACGGCCGGATCGCGCGCGGTCGCGAAGTCTTCCTCCCGAAGCGCGGCGTCATGGATGAACCGGCGCTCTACGATGAGGGTCCGCTGCCCTACATCGTCCTCATCATCGACGAACTGGCGGATCTCATGATGACGGTCCAGTCCGAGGTGGAGACGCCGCTCGCCATGCTGGCCCAGAAGGCCCGCGCGGTCGGGATTCACCTCGTGCTGGCGACGCAGCGCCCCTCGGTCAACGTCCTCACCGGCCTCATCAAGGCGAACATCCCGAGCCGTATCGCGTTCCGGGTCGCGTCGAAGATCGACAGCCGCACGATCCTCGACCAGAACGGGGCGGAGAGCCTGCTCGGGAACGGGGACATGCTCTTCCTGCCGCCCGGTGAGTCCGATCCCGTCCGCATCCAGGGCGCCTACATCTCGTCCGAGGAGACGGAACGCCTGCTCGACTGGTATCGGGAGCAGGCGAAGGCGCGTGCCGAGGCCGAGAAGGCGGAGGAGGAAGCCGCTTCGGAGCGCGACATCCTCGACCTGCTGAAGGAACTGGAGGAGGAGGGTGGATCGGGGGTCTCGGACGAAGGCGCCGAGGATCGCGACCCCCTGTTCAGGCAGGCCGCCGAGATCGTGATCTCGCACGCCGCGGGTTCGACCAGTCTGCTCCAGCGTCGGCTCAAGATCGGGTACGGACGCGCGGCGCGTATCGTCGACCAGTTGCACGCGGCCGGGATCGTGGGGCCCGCGGACGGATCCAAGCCGCGGGAGGTGCTCGCGACGCTTGCCGATCTGGACGGCGGGGACGGCGACGAACCATGAGGCCCCTCCGCCCGCGGCCGACTCGCTCGGGGGGGCTCGGCCTTCTCGCGGTCGGAGCCGTCGCGTGCGCCCTCATGCCGGCGTGCTCCGCCGCGGATTCCGCGGAGGTCGCCGAGGCGCGAGCCCGGCTGGAAGCCGAGTTCGGCCCGCGCGACGACCCGGCGCCAACCGTGGCCGCCGGGGATTCGGCGGCGACGGAGGATTCCCCCGCGGGGCCGGGCGAGCCACCGGTCGAAGAAGCGGCCGACGCGGTGGGCGCGGCGCCGAGTGAAGGTCGGCCTCCCGCCCCGGCTCCCGACCCCCAGGCCTCCGACCCGGAGGCGTCGCGGCCGGTGGACGACGCGCCTGGAGGCGAGGACGACGAACCCGGACGCATCGACGACGAACCCGGACGCGTGGCGGTGGACTCGCTCGTTGCCCTTGCGCATTCGGCCCATGCTTCGCTCGGCCGTCTCAAGGCGGCCTTCGCCCAGCGCATCGAGAATCCGCTGCTCGGCCGCACGCGCGAGGGCCGCGGAACCTGGTATCAGGCGGGGCCGAACCGGTTCCGCATGGACTTCGACGAACCTGCCGGCGACATCTACGTGGCGGACGGTTCCTGCCTATGGCTCTACGAGCCCTCGCTCCACGACCAGGTCGTGGTTTCCCGCCTCGAGGAGGGCGCGGAGATCGGCTCGGTCGACATCCTCGGACGCCTGCTTTCGCAGGCGCGGACGAGCTACGACGCGGTCGATGAAGGCACCGGGGAAGTCGGCGGCGTCGAGACGCGCATCGTGTCGCTCACGCCGCGGGAACTCCCGGCGAGATACGTGGAAGTCCGCCTGTGGATCGGCGTCTCCGACCGCTATGTGCGCCGCTTCCGCATTCGCGAGGAGAACCGGACCCTCCGCACGGTGACCCTGACCCCGCTCGAGCCCGAGGCCCGGATCGACCCCGCGCTCTTCGAGTACGCGCCCCCGGAGGGGGTGCCGGTCTTTCCCGATGATGTGCGATGCGGCTAGGACTCATCAGCCTCGGTTGCGACAAGAACACCGTCGATTCCGAGCGCATGCTCGCCGAACTCGTCGGCCACGGGGCCGAGCCCACCGATGTGGATGAAGCGGAGGTCATCCTCGTCAACACGTGCGGGTTCATCGATGCCGCGAAGGAAGAGTCGATCGAGACGATCCTCGAGGCGGAGCGGCTGAAGCGCGAAGGGGCGTGCCGCGGCGTCGTGGCGGTCGGGTGCATGGTGGAGCGCTACCGGGAGGAGATGGTGGAGTCGCTGCCCGAGGTCGACCTCCTGCTCGGGCTGCGGGACCTGGACCGGCTCGTGCCGGAGTTGCGCGAGCGCGGACTCCTCCGGGGACCGGCGCCGGCCCGGGTCGTGCACCCGGGGGAACGGATCCCCGTCGGGGCACGCCACGTCCGCTACCTGAAGGTGAGCGAGGGATGCGACCACGGGTGCGCCTTCTGCGCGATCCCTCTCTGGCGGGGGAAGCACCGTTCCTTCGAGCTGGAACGCCTTGTCGCCGAGGCGCAGCGCCTGGAAGCGCAGGGCGCCGTGGAGGTGAACCTGGTGGCCCAGGACCTTGCGCACTGGGGCCGGGAGCGGCGGGACGGGACGGACATCGCGACGCTCGTGGAGGCGCTGCTGCGCGAAACGTCGATCCCGTGGTTCCGCCTCCTGTACATCTACTCCGCGGGCCTGCGCGAACCGCTCATCGAACTGATGGCGTCGGAGACACGGCTCCTCTCGTACATCGACATGCCGATCCAGCACGCGAGCGACACGGTGCTCCACCGCATGCGCCGGCCGGAGCGGGCCGCGACGCTGCGGTCGAAGATCGCCTGGCTGCGGGAGACGATCCCCGACCTCACGCTGAGGACGACCGTGCTTGTCGGGTTCCCGGGCGAGACGGGTGCCGAGTTCCGCGAACTCGTGGATTTCCTCGATGAGGTGCCGTTCGACCGGTTGGGAGCGTTCGCGTTCTCGCCGCAGGAGGGGACTCGCGCGGCTGCCATGGAGGAGAGCTTCGTGCCCGCGGAGCTGGCGCGGGACCGTCTCGAAGAGGTGCTCGAGGTCCAGCGCGCCGTGAGCCGCGAGCGGCTCGCCGCGGAGGTCGGCCGGGAACGCGTCGCCGTCGTGGATGCGCCCGCGGCCCCGGACGACCCGACGCTCGCACTCCTCTACGACGACCCTCCCGCCGCGGCGCACCTCGGCCGGGTCGAGAGCCAGGCGGACGACGTCGATGGCGCGACCGTGCTCGTGGGCGGAAACGGCCTCGTCCCCGGCTCGCTGGTGCGGGTCGAGATCGAGCGGGCCGCCGACTTCGACCTCGCGGGGCGCGTCCGGGACGTCGTGCGCCCGGCGTCCGGGCGCGGTGGAGCGGCGCCATCGCCGGCCCTGCCGTCGGGGCGGGGGCTCCCCGTTCTGGGGCTCGACAGCGCCTGGGGCCGGTGAGCCGCGGGTCTCGCCGGCCGTCCGCCGCCTCCGACTGGATTCGGCGCGCGCGCGACGTGATGCCGGGCGGCGTGAGTTCGCCCGTGCGGGCGTTCGGCGCCGTCGGGATGGAGCCGCTGTTCGCCGCGCGCGGCGAGGGCGCGCGGATCTTCGACGAGGCCGGGCGCGGCTATCTCGACTACGTCCTTTCCTGGGGTCCGCTCATCCTCGGCCACGCCGCCCCGCCCGTCGTCGAGGCCGTGACGCGCGCGGCCCGCGAGGGGATGAGCTTCGGGGCCTGTCAGGCGCGCGAGGTCGAGCTCGCCGAACGCGTCGCCGCCTGTGTGCCTGGCGTGGAGATGGTGCGCTTCGTGAACAGCGGCACCGAGGCCACGATGTCCGCCGTGCGGCTCGCCCGCGCCGCTACGGGCCGTGACCTGATCCTGAAGTTCGCGGGCTGCTATCACGGCCACGCGGATGCCTTCCTCGTTGTGGCCGGGTCGGGCGTCGCGACGCTGTCTCTCCCCGATTCGCCGGGCGTGCCGGCCGCGACCTCCGGCCTCACGCTGACCGCGCCCTACAACGACCTTGAGGCGGTGGCCGCCGTGTTCGCGGCACACGGCCCCCGGCTCGCGGCCGTCATCGTCGAGCCGGTGGCGGGCAACGCGGGTCTCATCCCGCCCCGCGAGGGCTTTCTGGAAGGTCTTCGCGACTGCTGCGATCGCGCCGGGACGCTCCTCATCTTCGATGAGGTCATGACCGGATTCCGGGTCGCGCGGGGCGGCGCACAGGAGCGCTACGGAGTCGCCGCGGACCTCGTCGCGCTCGGGAAGGTCCTCGGCGCGGGGATGCCGGTCGCGGCCTACGCGGGGCCCCGCGAGCTGATGCGGCGGATGGCTCCGGAGGGGGACGTGTACCAGGCCGGCACGCTGTCGGGGAACCCGCTCGGCATGGCCGCCGGCATCGCCCAGCTCGACGAACTCGCGCGGACGGACCCGTTCGACGGCCTTGAGCGGCGCGCGGCGATGCTCGTGGACGGCATCCTGACCGCGGCGAGCGCCCGCGGCATCCCGGTCTGCGGGACCGCGCTGGGTTCGATGTGGGGCGTCTTCTTCGCCGATGGTCCCGTGTTCGATTTCGATGGTGCGCGGCGCGCGGACACGGACTTCTTCGCCCGCTACTACCGGGCGTGCTTCGAACGCGGCGTCTTCTTCGCCCCCTCCGCCTTCGAGGCGGGGTTCCTCTCCACCGCGCACACCGACGCGGACGTGGCGGAAACGCTCGGCGTGGTCGGCGAAGCGCTGGACGCGGCACTGGACGCGGAAACCAGCGCGGCGCCGGAGGGCGCGGGTTGAACTGGCGCGCGCGGATCGTCCCCGAGCGGGCCGCTCCCCTCCTCCTCGGCGGGGTGTTGATGGGGCTCGCGCACCCTCCCTTCCATCTCCTCGTGACCTCCTTCGTCGCGCTCGTCCCCTTCATCGTCTGGCTCGAGGAACTCCCGGCGACGTCGGAGGGCCGCGGGCAGGCCCGCAAGGGTGGATTCCTCTTCGGGCTCGTCTACTACACGCTCGTGCTGTACTGGCTCCTCGTCGCGCTCGTCTTCTACACGTGGTGGGCGTTCTTCGCCTTCCTCGCCCCGATCCTCATCCTCGCGACCTTCATGTCCTGGGTGGCCGGCGGGATCCACCTGGTGAGGGCCCGTTTCCGGTGGCCGCTCTACGTCGTGTTCCCCGTGTTCTGGACCGCCGGAGAGGTGCTGCGGGCACACCTCCTCGACGTCTCCTTCCCCTGGATGCAACTCGGCGACACGCTCTCGGCCTATCCCATCCTCGTGGGCGCGGCGGACCTCGTGGGCGCCCGCGGGCTTTCCTTCTGGCTCGCGCTCGCGAACGCCCTCGTCGCGTCGGGGTACCTCGCGTACCGGGCCGGAGGGTGGCGTGGGCCGCGGCGGCCCGCGGCCGGACTCCTGCTCGTGCTCGCCGTCCCCATCGCCTATTCCGTGGCGCGCTGGCAGACGCTGGAGGTGCGGCCCGTGGCCCGCGTCGGGGTCGTCCAGCCCAGCGTCCCGCAGCACCTGCGCAACACCGATCGCGCCGCGTCGGCCGACAGCGCCTTTCGGTCGACGGCGACGCTCATCTCCGCGTGGCCGGACCGGGAGCGCATGGATCTCGTGATCTTCCCCGAGACGATGCTCGGGGCCGGTATCTTCGATCCGCTTCCCTCCTACGACTATGCCGGATGGCAGGAGGCGCGCGCCTGGGCCGAGGGCGTCGCCGAGGCGCTCGACGCCGAGGTCGCCGTCGGAGGGCGCGGGGCGGACGACCTCGGCGACCGGGAGTACCAGCCGTTCAACTCCGCCTTCCACCTCCGCCCCGGAGAAGGCGTCGTCAACCGCTATGACAAGCGCTTTCTGGTGCCGTTCGTGGAGCGGGTGCCGTTCATGCCCCCCGAGTGGTTCCAGGCCATCCCCTACGCGGGGGGGAACTTTGGCATCGGCGAGTGGCAGGCCCCGATCGAGATCGCCACCGAGGAGGGAAGCGCGGCGTACGGGACGATGATCTGCTACGAGTCGATCTTCTCCCCCCTGGCGCGGCACTACCGGCGGAACGGCGCGGACTTCCTCGTCAACATCACGAACGACTCCTGGTTCGGCCGCGACGCGTGGTGGAGCCGCTCGAGCGCCCTGTGGCAGCACCCGGCCCACCTCGTGATGCGTTCCATCGAGACACGGATGGGGGCGGCGCGCTCGGGGAACACGGGGGTATCGAAGGTTGTGGATCCGCTGGGGCGGGTGTCGCACCGCACCGAACTCTTCGAGCCCGCGTCTTTCGTGGCGGATGTGTCGACGACGGATGAGTTGACGGTGTACGTGCGTTTCGGCGACGTGGTGGGGACGCTGGCCGCGCTGGCAGCGCTTCTTGCTCTTGGGGCGTCTTTCCTGAAGGATCGCACCCGACGCGGCCGGACGCCGCGCGGGGCTTCGGGAGAGTCAGTGGAGCAGGCAAGCGGGAGCGCATGACACGGAGGATGGAAGGGAAGGTCGGGCGACGGTTCGCCCGGCGTGGCGCGTGGCGGCTTCTCGCCGCATTGGCGTGTCTGCCGGGGGCGGAGGGCGTCGCCGCGCAGGTACCGGACACCGTGTCCCGGGATACGGTGTCCTTCCAGCTTCGCGAACTCCGCATCGAGGCGCTGCGGCCGGTCGCCAGCGTCTCGGGTGCGAGCGCGGTGCGCCTCAGCCTTCAGTCGCCGCGCGTGGCCGCCGTCCCCCTGCTCGACGAGGCGTTGCGCGAGATTCCGTTCCTGCAGGTGCGGGAGAACTCGCGCGGCGAGGCCCAGCCGACGCTGAGGGGGACCGAGTCGCGTCAGCTTTCCGTGCTCGTCGACGGGGTGCCTCTGACGCTCGGGTGGGACGCGCGCACGGATCTTTCCCTCATTCCGGTCGACGCGGCGCGCGAGATCCAGCTCTTCCGGGGCATCTCGTCGGTTCTCCACGGTCCCAACGTTCTGGGCGGCGTGGTCTCGATCGAGATCGGACACGGGAGCGTCGACGCGGACCGACGGCTCAACGGGATGCAGGGCGGCATGGACGCGACCGGTGCGGCCTTCGGCGGCGTGCGGCTCGGACGCACGTGGAGTTCGGGGGACGGCGGCGTGTCCGTTCAGGCGGGCGGCGGCTACCGGACGCGCGACGGCGTACCGCTTCCCGGCGGCGTCGTGCAGCCGGCCGCGACCGACCCGAACCGGCGTCTCAACAGCGATCTCGACCATGTGAGCGCCTTCTTCACCGGCCGGGCCGAATCCGAAGGCGGCGCCTGGGTCTCCACGTCCGCCTTCGGGTATCGCGCCGAGCGGGGGGTCCCGCCGGAGCTCCACGTGATGAATCCGCGGCGCTGGAGGCTGCCGGAGGCGAAGCGCGCCGTGGGCACGGTCTCAGCGGGTACCGGGTGGGGTCGCACCCCCTTCGGCACGGGAGACTTCGAGGTCAGCATCGGGGTCGACGTGGGCGACGCGCAGATCGACGAGTTCGAGACGCTGGCCTATGAGGATGTTGCGGGACAGGAGTTCGCGGACGACCGCACCCTCACCTTCCGCGGCCTGTCCGACCATGAACTCGGCGATGGGATCGTGCGGACGGCACTGACGGTGGCCGAGACGCGCCACGTGGAGCGTCTCGTGCCCGGCGGAGAGTCCACCTTCCGGCAGCGCCTGTTCAGCCTCGGCGGCGAGGTCGAGTTGCCGCTTGCGGGCCCCGGCGCGGGGTTCTGGTCGGGCGCCCGCGTCAGCCTGGGGGCGAGTTGGGACCGCGGCAGCACGCCGGAGACCGGCGGTCGCGAAGCGCGCGAGACGATCGACGACTGGGGGGCGCGCATCGGGGGGTCCGCGCAGATCGGATCGCGCGTGCGCTTCCACATGGGGGCGAGCCGCCGCGTCCGCTTCCCGTCGCTGCGGGAACTGTATTCGGGCGCGCTCGGCCGCTTCGTCCCCAACCACGAACTCGCGCCGGAGATCCTCCGCGCGGCGGAGGGCGGCGTCACCGGGACGGTGGAGGCGTTCGGGGCGGAGGTCGAGGCACAGGCTGTGCTCTTCGTCCAGAGCTTCTCGAACGCGATCGTGCGCACGGGACTCGGGGACGGGAGGTTCCGGCGGGAGAACCGGCGTCGCGTGGACGCGGCGGGGATCGAGCTGCTCGGCGACGCGCGGTGGGGGAATGTTTCCCTGGGGGGCGACCTGACGTGGCAGAACGTGAATGTCACGGACCGGCGGTTCGAGGGCCGCAGCCTCCGTGCGGAGTATCAGCCCGGGATCGCCGTCGGAGCGCACGTGGAGAGCCCGCTCCCCGCGGGTTTCCGGGCGCGGGCCGCGGTGGAGGCGATCGGGCGCCAGTACTGCGTCGATCCGGACTTCGATGCCGACATCGCCCTCGATCCGACGGCCCGCGTCGACCTCGTCGTGAGTCGGGAGTTTGCGGTCAGCGGACCCTTCCGGACGCTCCAGACGTCGCTGTCTCTGGACAACCTCGCGGACGCGACGGTCTTCGATCAGTGCGGACTGCCGCAGCCCGGCCGGCTGCTGCGCCTCCAGTTCCGGCTCTTCTAGTGTCGTGTCCAGGATGAGGGCGTCCGGGCGGTCCCGCGGGAGGCGGGCGGAGGAGGCGCTCGAGGCGGCGCGCGGGGCGGGTTGCTTCGCCAGCGTGACCTTGCGCTTGCCGAGCATCGAGCCCGAAGCGGTGCTCGCCTCGCCACCGGTCGGCGTGCGTGGCTTCTGGCAGAGCGGCCCGCACTGGATCGCGCACGCGGGCGCCGCCGCGGAGATCGACAGCCGGGAGGGGGCGCCGGGACCCGCTCCCGGAGATCTCATCGCCTGGACGCGGGGGCGCGCGGAGAAACTGTTCTCGGAACCGTGGGTTCTCGACCTGGACGGCGAGGCCAGGCGGCCGCGCATGCATGGCGGCTTCGCCTTCGACCCCGCGCGGCGCGCGGATCGGGAGCCGGGCTTCTGGGAGGCGTTCCCGAGTGCGCGCTTCGTGCTGCCGGCCTACGAAGTCGAGGCGGACGAACGTGGTGCGTGGCTGACGGTGACGCGCCGCTTCGCCGCCGGCACCTCCGGCGGTCAGGCGATCGATCGACTCCGCCGGCGCGCGACGCGAACGCGCGAGCAGCTTGCGAGGCTCGAGCGTCAGGGGGCGGCGCCGGGGCCCGTGCCGTCCGCGACCGCCATCGAGGAACTGCTGGATCGCCGGCAATGGCAGCGCGCCGTCGACGAGATTCTTGAGGAGATCCGATCCGGTCGGGTTCGAAAGGTCGTGCTCGCCCGTTCCATCGATATCACGCTCGGAAGGCTGCCGGACTCCGCCGCCGTTCTCACGGCTCTGCGGACGGCGAACCCGCTCGCGCACCTCTACCTGATGCAGTTCGCCCGCGACCGCTTCCTCGTCGGCGCCGCCCCCGAGCTGATCGGTTCGCTGCGCGGGCGCCGTTTTCGCACGATGGCGGTCGGGGGGTCGACGCCGCGCGGCGCGGATCCGGCATCGGACGCGTGGCTTGGCCGCCAGTTGCTCGACAGCCGCAAGAACCGGGAGGAACACCTCGTCGTGGTCGAGGACATCGTCGAGCGGCTGCGTCAGTCCGGCGTCCGGATCGGAGCGATCCCGAAGCCCGCCCTGCTGCGCCTGCCGCGGATCCAGCACCTTCGCACGGACCTCGAGGCGGAGACCCGGCCCGGCACGCACATCCTGTCGCTGGTGGAGACGCTCCATCCCACCGCGGCCGTATGTGGCGATCCTCGCGCCGGCGCACGCGACATCATCCGCGCGCACGAGACGGAAGGTCGCGGCTGGTACGCGGGTCCGGTCGGCTGGTTCGACGAGGACGGCAACGGGGAATTCGCCCCCGCGCTGCGCGGCGGCGTCGCCAGGGGGCCGCTCCTCCGGCTCTACGCCGCCGCGGGCCTCGTCAGCGGTTCCCGGGCTCCGGCGGAGTGGGACGAGACCCGGGTCAAGCTGCAGACGATGCTCGCGGCGCTCGGTGTCGCGCGGACGCGGTGAGCCGGACTTCGGCCGCGCCCAATCGGAATGCACTGTGGGCGCGGGCGCTCGTCGACGGCCTCGCCCGGCGCGGGGTGTCGCACGCCTGCATCGGTTCCGGGTCCCGGTCCGCCCCCCTGGTGGACGCGCTGGCGGCGGACGACCGGTTCATCCTTCACCCTCACGTGGATGAACGGAGCGCCGCCTTCTTCGCTCTGGGCGCGGGCGCGGCGAGCGGACGGCCGGCGGCGGTCGTCACGACGTCCGGCACCGCCGCGGCCAATCTCTTTCCGGCCGTCGTGGAGGCGAGCCGGAGCGAGGTCCCTTTCCTCGCGCTGACGGCGGATCGGCCGGCGGCGCTGAGGGGCACGGATGCGAACCAGACGATCGACCAGCGGGATCTCTTCGGCCGCTACGCCCGCCGGTCCATCGACCTGGCGCTTCCGGAGCCGACCGCGGCGGGGCTCGCCCGCCTGGGAGCCGCGGTGGAGGCCGCGTGGCGCGCGGCGCTGGGCCCCCCGGCGGGACCGGCGCACCTGAACGTCCAGTTCGCGAAGCCGCTGGAGCCGGTTCGGGTGCCGGGCGACGTGCCTCCCGATCTGGAGCCGCGCCTCCCCGGCTCCCCGACGCCCGGCGACGAGCCGGGAGCGCTGCCGCCGGACGCCGGCGGCGAACTCGCGGCGCTGCTGCAGGGCGCGCGGCGACCGCTCATCGTCTGCGGTCCAAACCAGCGGCCCGGGATCGGCCGCGCCGCCCTGACGCTGGCGGCCCGGATGCGCGCCCCGCTCGTCGCCGATCCGCTCTCCGGCGCCCGTTTCGGCTCCGGCGCGGAGCGCTGGACGATGGGCAGCGCCGACCTTTCGCTCCGCGCCGACGAAGTGGCCGCGGCGCTGCGCCCGGATCTGGTCCTTCGCGTCGGACGCGCGCCGACCTCCGCAGCGGTCTGTCGCTACCTGGAGCGGCACGCGGACGCGCCCCAGTTCGTCCTCGACGCGACGCACCGCTGGCACGATCATCTCGCCACGAAGGCGCGGCCGCTGACCGGCGATCCGGTCGCGACCCTCGAGCGTGCGGCCGCAACCGATTCCGGAGAAGCGGAAGAGGCGTGGTTCGGGCGCTGGCGGGCCACGGATCGCGCGGCGCGTCTCGCGGTCGAGCGGTCGCTGGCGGAGACGTGGTTCGAGGGCGCGATCGCGAACGCCATGGCGGAGAGCCTCCCGGAAGGGACGCCCTGGTTTATCGGCAACTCGATGCCGATTCGCGACATCGACGCCTTCACGCGCGCGACGGATCGGTCGCTGCGCACCCTCGGCCTCCGAGGCGCGAGCGGGATCGACGGCAACGTGAGCGCCGCGCTCGGCGCCGCGGCCGCCTGCGGACGACCCTCGGCTGCGCTCATTGGCGACCTCACGCTACTCCACGATGTGGGGGCGCTGCTCGCCGATCGCCCGTCCGGCATCTCGCTCCACCTCGTTGTCATCCAGAACCGCGGCGGCGGCATTTTCCACATGCTACCGATCCGCGAGCACGATCCGCCCTTCACGCCCTACGTGGTCATGCCTCAGTCCGTCGATCTGGGCGCGGTTGCCGCCGCCGCCGGAATCCCGCACCGTCTCGTTTCGTCGGCCGCCGAACTGCGGGAGGTCGTGAAGGCGCCGGGCCCCGGCTCGGAGGGCCGGGGCCTCCGCCTCACGGAGGCGTGCGTCGAGCGTGAACACAACTGGCAGCAGCGCACCGCCGCGATCGAACGCGCGAAGGAGGCGGCGCGCCGCGAGATCTGAGGGAGAACCCGCGATGGCAGAGACCTTCTCGCCCCCGGAAAGCGGCGTCGACTGGGAGCCGGCCGGCGAATACGGGGATATCACGTATCACAAGAGCGACGGGATCGCCCGCATCGCCTTCAACCGGCCCGAGGTGCGCAACGCGTTCCGCCCGGACACGCTGTTCGAGATGTACGAGGCGTTTCAGGACGCGCGCGATGACGAGCGGATCGGCGTCGTCCTCCTGACCGGGAACGGACCTTCGAGGGACGGGAAATGGGCCTTCTGCTCCGGGGGCGACCAGCGCGTGCGCGGGACGGCCGGATACGTGGGGGAGGACGGGGTCGCGCGCCTCAACGTCCTCGATCTCCAGCGTCTCATTCGCTCGATGCCGAAGCCCGTCATCGCGCTCGTCGCCGGGTATGCGATCGGCGGCGGGCACGTGCTGCACGTGGTGTGCGATCTGACGATCGCGGCGGACAACGCCGTGTTCGGGCAGACGGGGCCGAAGGTGGGGAGCTTCGACGGGGGGTTCGGTTCCTCGTACCTGGCGCGGTCGGTGGGCCAGAAGAAGGCGCGCGAGATCTGGTACCTGTGCCGGCAGTACGGAGCGGAGGAGGCCGAGCGGATGGGGCTCGTGAACAAGGTCGTGCCGCTGGCGCGCATGGAGGCGGAAGGCGTCGACTGGGCGCGAGAAATCCTCGGGAAGAGCCCGCTCGCGATCCGGTGTCTGAAGGCGGCGATGAACGCGGACTGCGACGGACAGGCCGGGCTCCAGGAACTGGCCGGCCACGCGACGATGCTCTTCTACATGACCGAGGAGGGCCAGGAGGGGAAGAACGCTTTTCTGGAAAAGCGCGCGCCGAACTTCAGACAGTACCCTTGGCGCCCGTAACCCCCGGCAGCGCGGGCGCGTGGGTCGCCGGCGCCCGCCTGCGCACGCTGCCGGCCGCGGCAGGGCCCGTGCTCGCGGGCGGCGGGTTGGCGTGGAAGGACGGCGGTTTCGCCGCCGCGCCCTTCCTGGCGGCGCTCGGCGCCGCGCTCCTGATTCAGATCGGCACGAACTTCGCGAACGACTACTCCGACTTCGCGCGCGGGGCGGACACGGCCGACCGGCTCGGCACGCCGCGGGTGACGCAGGCCGGTCTGCTGACCGCGGCGGCCGTCCGGCTCGGGGCGGCGGTCTCGTTCGCGCTCGCCGTCGCGGCTGGCATCTACCTCGTGATTGTCGGCGGATGGCCGATCGTATGGATCGGCGTGGGCTCGATCCTGCTGGCGGTCTGCTACACGGGCGGGCCGTGGCCGTACGGCTACCACGGACTCGGCGACCTCGCCGTGTTCATCCTGTTCGGCCCGGTCGCGGTGGCCGGCACGTATTACGTGCAGCTCTCCCGCTGGGCGCCCGAGGCGCTCCTCGCGGGGCTCGGCGCGGGCGCGCTCGCCACGGCGATCCTGGTGGTGAACAACCTGCGCGACATCGCGACGGATGCCGCGGCGGGCAAGCGCACGCTGGCCGTGCGGATCGGTCCGTCCGCGACGCGGGTGCAGTATTCGCTGCTCGTCGCCGCCGCCATCGCGGTGCCGCCCGTCGGCGTCATGGCGGGGTGGTGGCCGCCGGGGGCGTTGCTCGCGTCGGGTGCGGTGCTGCTCGCGGTCGCTCCGCTGCGCGTCGTGTGGACGTACGAGGACCCGCGGACGCTGAACCCCGCCCTCGCCGCCACGGCGCGGATGACCGGTGCCTGGGGCCTCCTGTTCGCGGCTGGCTGCCTGTGGTGAACGAACCCGCGACTCCCGCCCCCTCGTCGTCCTTCTCGCTCGTGTCGCGCGACCGGAGGTGGTCCGCCGAGGAGATCCGCGCGGCGGGCCGCGCGGTGGCCGCGATCCTGGAGGAAGAGGGAGTGGGGGCGGGGGCCGTCGTCGCGCACCAGTTCCCGCTGGACGCGGCCGGCGCGGTCGCCCTTGCCGCGGTCGCGCCAGAGGCCGCTCCGGGAGGCTCCTGGGTCCTCGCCCCCGCGCATGCGGAATGGACGTCGCATGAGCGGAACGCGTTCGTCGTGGCGCTTCGACCGGCCGCCGCGCTTACGCGGAGGGCGGCGGCGTGGCCGGCTACCGGGTGGAGGCCACGGGCGGTCGCGGTCCCAGAGATCGGGGAGATCGTGGTGCATCTGCACGAACCCGCGGAGGCGGATCTCACCCTCCCCTCGGCGCCCCCGGGGCGGGCGGATCTTGCCGGGATCGGCGCCATCCTTCCCACGTCCGGAACCGAGGGACTGCCCCGCTTTGTCGCCCACGAATGGCGGTCGCTGCGCGCGAACGCCGCCGCCTCGAACGAGCGTCTCGGGTTCGGCGCGGGCGACCGGTGGCTCGCGACGCTCGCCTGGGCGCACGTAGGGGGGCTCGCCGTGCCGCTGAGGGCCGCGGCCGCCGGCGCCACGGTCGCGCTGGCGGGGCCGCGGTTCGACGCCGCCTCCGTCGCCCGGGCGCTCGACGAACTCGCCGTGACGCACATCTCGCTCGTGCCGGCCATGCTGCACGGGCTGCTGGCCGTGGGCGCCCGGCCGCCGGGCTCGCTGCGCGCCGTCCTGCTGGGCGGCGCGGCGACCCCGCCGGACCTGGCGGAGCGGGCCCTGTCCGCCGGGTGGCCGATCGCGCTGACGTACGGATTGACCGAGGCGGGGTCGCAGGTCACCACGGCCACGCCCGCGGAGGTGCGCGCCGGCGACCGGTCGGCCGGCGTTCCGCTTACCGGCGTCGAAGTGCGGATCCGCCCGTCCGGCGACGCGGCCGCGGGGCCCGCCGGCGCGCCGGCCCCGGGCCACATCGAGGTGCGCGGCGACACGCTGTTCCGGGGGTACTTCGGAGAGGCCGCGCGGCCCCCCGCCGGCTGGTTCGCGACCGGCGACCTCGGCCATCTCGATGCGCGGGGACGCCTGGCGGTGACGGGGCGGCTGCGCGACCGGATCGTAAGCGGTGGCGCCAACGTCGACCCGGCCCAGGTCGAGGCCGTGCTCCACGCCCACCCGGAGGTGGGGGAAGCCGCCGTCATCGGCTTGCCGGACGGCCGGTGGGGGCAGGTGGTGGTCGCCGTCGTCGGCGGAGCAGAGCCCGACCTCCCCGGCCGTCTCGACGCGTGGTGCCGCGAACGGCTGTCGGGGCCGCGCGTGCCCCGCCGCTGGGAGGTGCTGGACCGTCTCCCCCGGACGGCGACCGGCAAGGTGGACCGCGCGAGATTGAGGACCGACTTGAGAGGCGGATGATGGAACGACCGAATACGGCACTCGGCTGCCAGAAGAGCCGGTTCGCGCTCGACGAGGGCGAACACTTCCTCAACTGCGCCTATCTCGGCCCCCTCCCGCGCTCGGTCGCGGAAGCGGGCGTGGAGGGAGTTCGCCGCAAGTGCTCGCCGACCCCCTTCCCGAGCGAGCGGTTCTTCACGGACTGCGACCGCGCCCGGGAGCGCTTCGGACGCCTCGTCAACGCGCCGCCGGAGCGGATCGCGCTCGCGCCTTCCGCGTCCTACGGCATCGAGGTCGCGGCCCGCAATCTCCCGCTCGAACCGGGCCAGAACATCGTCCTCCTCGGCGAGCAGTTCCCGAGCAACGTGTACGCCTGGCGCCGCCGCGCGTCGGCGTACGACTGTGAGGTCCGCACCGTCGACCGCCCCGGGCCGCCCCCGTCCGCCGCGCTCTGGAACGAACGGCTGCTCGAAGCGATCGGACCGGAGACCGCCGTCGTCTCCCTCCCGCACTGCCACTGGACGGACGGAACCCGGATCGACCTCGAGGCGGCGGGGGAGCGCGCACGCGAGGTGGGCGCCGCGCTCGTCATCGACGGCTCGCAGTCCATCGGCGCCGTCCCGTTCGATGTGGAGCGCTTCCGGCCCGACGCGCTGATCACCGTCGGGTACAAGTGGCTCCTGGGACCTTATTCGACCGCCTTCGGGTACTACGGTCCACGCTTTGACGACGGCACGCCGCTCGAGGAGACGTGGATCTCGCGCCGCGGTTCCGAGGACTTCCAGGGTCTCGTCGACTATACCGACGAATACCGGCAGGGGGCCGCCCGGTACGACGTGGGCCAGACGTCCAATTTCATCCTCATCCCGATGCTCGTGGAGGCGCTCGACCTGATCCTCCGCTGGGACCCCGCCCGCATCCTCGACTATTGCCGCAGCCTCCTGTCCGGCCTCGCGGACGAACTGCGCCTCCGCGGCTGGGCGGTCGAGGACGACGAGTGGCGGACGGGGAACATCCTCGGCGTCCGGCTGCCCGCGGGCTGCGACCTCGCCGAGGTGGGCGCCCGCCTCGCCGAAGCTCGCGTCCACGCCTCCCTGCGGGGCGATGCCCTGCGCGTCTCGCCGAACGTCTATAACGAACCGCGCGACATCGACGCCCTCCGCCAGGTGCTGGCGACCTACGGCTAACTTCCGCCCGGGTGTCGGGGGAGGCCGCGCGCGACTTCCAGCCGTTCGCCCTCCGACCGCAACCGCGGCGGGAGCGTATCGGGCCCGTCGCGGACGATGCTGCGGACGCGTCGCGTGGCGCGGTCGATGACCAGCGCGGCGCGGCCCCCGCGACCCCGGTCCACCGAGACCGACCCCGCCGGGCCGACGAGCGTGAGGACATCCAGCGTCTCCGCCCAGGCGGGATCGAAGGGGATCGCGAAGGCGAATGCGCGGTGGTCTTCGCCGATGCCGTGGCCGACCGAAGTCGGCGTGAAGCTGAGCGAGAACAGGATCCGTCCCGCCGCATCGCGGCCCGACAGGCGGTACGGGCCCGCCGACGAGGGAAGGTGTGGGGCGGTCGGATAAACGAAGGCGGGTTCCAGCCGCGGTTGGCCGGCGTCGACCCCTCCCCAGAGAAGGAGCATGTCGCCCCGCCCGGCTCCGCGATCCGCCGCGTGCGCGAACGCCGAAATCCCGGCGCTTCCGTCCCGTGCAAGTCGGAACTCCAGCATCTTCGTGAAGCTGTAGTCGCTGATCCACTGGGGATAGCAGTACGACATCAGGTCCCGGTATCCCTCCGGGTTGAACACGTGCCCCGGGCCCGGCCCGTCGCCGCCACTGTCTTCGTCGCCATTCCCGAAATCGTATCCCCACACCCCGATACGACCGTCCGGCCACGGATAGTCGGGGTCCACCGCCCCTGGGTCCGTGACGGGCGCGTCGCAGGGCGTGTGCGGACGCCCGAGGTTGTGCCCCAGCTCGTGCGCGAACACGAGGCGAAGACGACCGGTCCGCTGCAGCAGACCGTCCGGACCGTGTGAGCCCGTGAGAGAGCTTCGCCCGCCCAACATCCCGAGACCGTCGATCCAGTACGCATCGGGGTGCCTCGAGCGCGGTTTCGGAACGCCGAAGATCCCGGTGTAATGCCCCCGGGGGTCCTCCGCCTCCATCAGCCGGAGCAGTTCGATCTCACGGATGAGGCCGACGACCCCCGCCTCCGAGGTGTCCGCCCACGTGTGGTAGGGTTCGCGGAGCGCCACGTGCAGGTCTCCGACCGGCAGGACGGTACGGGCGTAACGCAGTACGTTCCTGCCCGCGGCCGAGCCCGCCCCCGTGGCCGCCGCCGCGAGTTCGCCCGCGAACGCCGCCACGAGCGGATTCACGTCCCGGTTTTCCTCCGAATGGTACTGCACCGGAACGAGTGTCACGCGCAGCGGGGGCATCCGCTGAACGTCGATGTCGTACGGGCCCTCCGCCGGAAACCGGGACCGGCTCGAGGAGGTCAGGGGAAGTGCGCCGTCCGGATCGAGTTCCACGACCATGCTCACGCCCGGCTGCAGCACGCGGCCCGGCACGACGGCGTTGAAGGATCTTTCGAGGCGGCTCTCGTCGACGGCGAGCGGAATGCCTCCGCCGGGAGGGTCAAGCTCCGTTCGGTACGTCTCCGCTCCGTCATGGAAGAAGGTCGCGGTGGCTTCCGGCCGGAAGCCGTTGACCTCGTCGGCGGTCGCGAACACGCGAAGGAGGGCGCGCCGATCCGCCACGAGCGGTACGCCGCCCTCCCGGTCCTGGGCCGCCTGCGTGAGATACGCATGGGGCACGGACATCGTGACCGAAGCGGGGTTGGACACGACGAGCGGGTCCCCCGCGACGAGATCGAAACCGTCGCAACGATCCGCGCAGGCTTCGGCAAGCGCCTCTTCCGTGCCGACGGTGACGGAGACCGGGGAATCCGCAGCGTCGCCGGGAGTGAGCGTTACGGCGGCGCTCGCCGTGGTGCCCGCTCGCACCAGGATCGAGTCGACCGAGAGCGTCCCCCCCTGGGCGAGAAGAGGGAGTCGGACATCGAAGGGCGCCCCCTCCAGGATTCGGGCCTCGATCGTGGCGGGCCCCGGAGCCGTGGGGTCCTCGTGGTCCGTCCGGACGAGCCGCACGGGGAAGGCGAAGGCGGTCTCGTTCCCCCCCAGCGTCAGCCGTTCCAGGCTCCGAAGGCCGGTCAGCGCGCCCGGGGGCAGCGCGCGCAGTTCGTTGTCCTGCAGAAACAGCTCCCGCAGGCCGGCGAGGTCGCCGAATACGCCCGCGGGCAGCGTCCCCAGCCGATTGTCGACCAGGGAGAGCCATTCGAGCCTGCGAAGTCCCGCGAACACCCCCGGCGGCAGGTCGGCGATCAGGTTTCCCGCGAGATTGAGCACCTCCAGGCTGGAGAGATCGGCGAACGCTCCGGGGGGGAGGGCTCCCAGCCGGTAGTCCTGGAGCGAGAGCCATTCCAGGCCGGAGAGGGCGCTCAGGTCGGCTGGGCGCAGTCGGCCGGGGGGCACTCCGGTTCCCCCCTCGAGGCCGGGCTCCCGCGGCCTGATCCTCAGCGAGCGGAGTTCGGCCAGCGCCTGACCGTCGGGGGCGCTGCAGTCGTCGGCCCGGAGCCCGCGCACGATCGCGTCGCGCACGGCGGCCGTCCGGTCGCACACTCCCTCCCGGATGACCACCGCGGCGCTCGAAGGAGGGGCGAGCACGAAGCCGCTCCCGGCCGCCGGCCGACCGAGGACAAGGGTGAGGACTTCACGGGGCGGCTCGATCTCATCGTCGTCGGCGATGCGGATCTCGATGACGGCGGCACTCGCTCCCGCGGGGACCTCGATCTCGCCCCCGCCCGCGCCCAGCACGTCCGCCGAATCCGCGTCATCCGTCAGCCGTGAGTCATCCGCGCCCAGCGAATAGCGCACGGCCAGCGGCGATGCCGCGGACTCGTCGAGCACGACTTCGACGCGCGCGATGCCGCCCTCCCGCGCCTGCGCCACGCCCAGGGAGAGCGCGACGCCGGCCCCGACCGTCGCCTCGAAGCGCTGCGTGACCGCAAGTCCGCCGCCGTCGCGGGCCGTCACCTCCACCGTCGCGGACCCCGGCGCGACCCCTTCCACCGTCACCCGACTCCCGGCAACCGTCACGCGGGCGACGCCGGTGTCGAAGGATCTCGCGGCGAACGTCAGCGCATCGCCGTCCGGATCCCGGAACCAGAGGTCTGCGTCGATGACCGCCGGATGCCCGAGCCGCACATCGAGGTCGGGAAGGGCGTCCACCGCCACCGGGCTCCGGTTCTTCGGGGGCCCCGGCGGCGTGACCTCCGTTCCGCACGCGCCCACCCACACAGCGGCGCCCGCGAGTGCGACCGCGGCGGCGCGGGTTCCCAACCGGGGCCGGCAACGAACCACGGGTCGCTAACCGCCCGTGGACGCAGACTCCGGCCGGCGGGCGGGCCCTTCCTGGCGTCGCACCATCACCGCCCCGCCGCTCTCGCCCCGGACGGTGAACCCCATGAGGTGGAGGAGCCCGATCACCCCCCGGTTGCGCGCCCAGCGCGCCAGGACGACGGCGTCGCTCCGTGCGGGATGCGGCCGTACTCCCGGAAGCCATGTGGCCGCGCGATCCGCACCGGCCGTCCGAAGTACCCGGGACACTTTCAGCCACACGGGAGCCCGCTGCCGGACGATGAAGAAACCGTCGTCGCCTTGCCGCTGGTAGAGTGGGAGGAAGACGCGGCCCGCAAACGCCGTCCGCACCGGTCCCGCCCGGTCCGCGCCGAGTTCCTGCCCCGCGTCGACCACGTCGAAGTTCCTGAACCCCGGGTGCATCCGGAATTCGTCCTCCTCCGAGACGACGTGGCGATAGCGGACATGGAGCACACTCGGCAGGCCTTCTGCGCGGCGAGCGAGACGCGCCTTCAGGTCGCCCGGACCCGGTGCGCTTCCTTCCTCGATCAGTCCGAGGGTCTCAAGCAGGATCCACACGGCCTCCTCGTGCACGTCGATGGACGACGCGGCCGCGTGCTGCCCCGCCTCGATGCCGATGTTCGCCCAGCCCAGGCGGTCGAAGTAGTGGAGCATGGCGCCATCGATCTGCTCTTCCAGTCCCAGGACCACCGGGACGGGAAGGCGGAGTGCGAGTGCCCGGTTCTGAAGCGTGTCCCCAAGCGTCGTGAAAGGCGCGCTTTCCGCTGATGTGGTATGAAGGTCGAGGACGTGGATGGGCCCGCGCGCGCGTCGGTCTTCCGCCTGGAAGGCGGCCAGAAGATCCCGCTGTTCCGCCAACTCGGCGCTCCCCACGATCGGCCCCCTGTCCCCCTCCCGCGCCGGCTCCCCGGAGCGCAGCGACTCCAGTACCGCGTCCACGCGCTCGCGTTGCCACACGCGATTGAGATCCTCGTCGATGAACCGCGTACCCGCTCTGCGCGCCTGGAGGTTGCCACGGAGGCCGACCAGGTCCCCGCGCATCCGAAACCGGTTCGACGAGAGCACGTCCAATACTCGTTCCAGCGCCGCGATACCCGCCGGTTCGTTTCCGTGCAGCGAGGCGATACAGATGACGAGCGGACCGGGCTCGGCCCCCCGGTACGCGCCGATCCGTCGTCCGTGGTCTCCGGGCTCCTCGATGGCCCTTGAGGACATCCTGTGGTTCACGCCCGCGGTCGGTGCAGCGTTTCCGCCTTCGCCGCGAACACGAAGTCACTCTCCGTGAGCCCGTCGATCTTGTGTGTCCAGATCCGAACGACGACCCGTCCCCACGCGAGGAACAGGTCCGGGTGATGGTTCTGCTCCTCCGCCATCCCGCCCACGCGATTCACGAAGTCGAGCGCCGTCACGAAGTTGGGGAAGCGGTACTCCTTCTCGAGGTGGTGGCCGTCCACCACCCGCCAGTCGGCCCCGAGTTCCTCGGCAAGCGCGTCGAGGGCCGCTCCCTCCAGGGGTGGAACGCCGCCTCGACACGGAATGCACTGCTGCTGCGCGAGCGGTATCGACATCGGATCGTCTCCGTGGCTGCGGTTCGTCTCTGTCCTCAGGGCGCGTCGGCAACCGCCTGAAGGAGTTCGTCGTAGTCGGGCTCCACGCCCGCGTCCTCCGACACCCATGCGTACGCGACCCGGCCGTCCGTTCCAATCACGAACGCCGACCGCTTGGAGACGCCCCGAAACCCGTGAAACTCCTCGTACAGCACGCCCCAGTCACGCGAAACCGTGCGGTTGAAGTCGGAGAGGATGGGGAACGGGATGCTCTCCTCGGCCCGGAAACGGGACGTGACGAACGGGCTGTCGACGGAGATCGCGAACACGGTGGCGTCGAGCGACGCGTAGGCGCTCCACTCATCGCGGAGCCTGCACATCTCCGCCGTGCAGACCGAGGTGAAGGCGAGGGGGAAGAAGAGGAGCACGATCCGGTCGCGGCCGAGATGGTCGCCCAGATCGATCGTTCCTCCGGCTTCGTAGGGGAGCGTGAACGGCTCCGCGCGGTCGCCGACCGAAATCTTCTTGCTGGAAGTCATGTCAGAATGCGCCTCCTCCACCTCCGCCGAAGCCGCCGCCCGAGAATCCGCCGCCCCCGGAAATCCCGCCGCCCGAGAAGCTCGAGCCCTGGGCGCTGCGCGGCGCGGACTGCATCACGCTGTGCGTCTCCGCGGACATGCTGTTGAGGTTCGAGACCAGGATATGAGAGTTGAACGTCGAAAGAGCGTGCCCATGATACCAGTCCGGGGGTTCGCGATACAGGTCCCGGAAGGCTCGCGCCCACTGCGCCGCGACGCCCAGCGCCATGGCGTACGGAAGACACTTCTCGAACATCTCGGGGCCCGTGATCTTCCGCCGGTAGCGGTCGGATTCGACGCGCGTGAGGAACTCCTCGAACCCCTTCACCTGCCGCAGCAACTCCGTCCCCCTCTTCGTGCGCGCCGGCATGAAGAGTCCGAAAACCACGATGACGAACGCCGAAGCGATGGCCGCCCCGAGCACGGCCCCCATCGCGAGCGGGAGCACGGCCTGGGCGAGCAGCCCGCCGAAGAAGATCACGATGCCGACCAGGAACCCCAGACCCACGTATTTCCCGGCGACGATGGTCGGCGATTCGGTGTACACGCCGTGCTCGATGAGCGTCGCCAGCAATTTCGACTTCAGTTCCGGGAGGTCCTTGTAGAAGCGGTCCTTGAGGTCCGAGAGCCGGCGGGTCCTTCGCCCCCCGAACACCGCCCGCAGGAGCGCGCGTTCGTGCGGGGCCAGGTGGTCGCCCGTGTTGTCGCGTCGCTCGAAGAGGTAGTCCTTTCCGGTCACCAGCCCCAGGAGTTGCTTCTCCTCGCGTTCCTCGATCGTCAGGTGCCCCCGGACGGCGAGGTCGATCAGCGTCGCCGTGATGTCGCGCAGGTCGGCGCGGTTGTCGATGATGACGCCGACCTCGGCGGGCGTCAGGTCGCCGGGCGGCTCGTAGCGCGGCTCGATCGACCCGATCTCGGGATCGCGCCCCCGCTCGTTCCAGCGCCGGTACATGAAGGCGAGGACGAAGAAGGGCAGGAAGAGCGGCCAGTTGTCGGACAGGTACATGCCGGCGCGGTCGATCGCCGCGGGCCGCCGCACGACGCCGGCATTCCATCCGACCCCGATCGTCAGGCCTTCCCGGAAGCCGAGCGGCCGGTCGGTTCGCACGTCGATCCGCGTGCCCGTGACGGCGACCGTCGCATCCCGGCCCGTGGCGCCGTAGCCCCCGGTGAAGGCGTGGGCGCGCACGCCCCCGACCGCCGGCGGAAGCCTCACGGTTGCGCTCGCCGTCTCGATCGGGACCGGCCATTCGGTGCCCGTCACGTTCCAGTACAGTTCGTCGTACGCCTCGACGATGCCGTCCGTCCCCTCGTCCGCCTCGAAGAAGCGGAGCCCGTTCGTCACGCTGTACGAGAGTCGGACCGTGCGCACCGTGTCGACGGCGCCGGGCACCCAGATCTTCGTGCTCAGGTAGTCCCCATCGCGCGTCGACTCGTGGCGCAGCGGATTCCCGTCCGCGTCCGTCGCCGCCTCCACGGAAGTGCGCAGCCTGTACCGGAACCCGTTGATGCGGTACTCGACGGGAATCGTCCGCTGGATGCCGTTGTAGCTTCCATTGAACCGCGGCCGGATCGTTTCGGTCACCTCGACGGCCCCGCTTTCCAGCACCCGGATGTCGGCGTGGAAGTCCTCGATGCGCCAGGAGCGCTCCTGCGCGGCCGCCGGAGAAGGGAAGAGCCAGATGGCACCGGCGGTGGCGCCCGCCAGCAGGGCGGCTCGCACCGCCGCCTCCGCGGCTCGTCGCGGGTGTCCGCGCTTCACGAGAACGCCACCTGCGGCCCCTCGCGCTGCCGCTCGTCGTCGAGCGAGAAAAACTCCCGGCGTGTGTGGCCGAACAGCCCGGCGATCAGATTCGTCGGGAAGACCTGCATCTTCGTGTTGTAGTCCCGGACGACGGCGTTGTAGTAGCGTCGCGCGTTCTGCACCGCCTCCTCGATCTCATCCAGGGAGCGCTGAAAGTCCGTGAACGCCTCGACCCCGCGCAGCTGGGGATAGGCCTCGGAGAGCGCGAAGAGCCTCCCGAGCGCCCCCGCGAGCGCTCCCTCGGCCGCCCCCGCCTCGGCGGGCCCCCGTGCGCCCATGGCCCGATTCCTCGCCTCGACCACGGCCTCGAGCGTCTCGCGTTCGTGGCCCGCCGATGCCTCGACTGTCTCCATGAGGTTGGGGATGAGGTCCCAGCGGCGCTTGAGCTGGACGTCGATGTCGGCCCAGGCGCCGTTCACGCGTACGCGAAGCCGCACGAGGCTGTTGTACATGCCGATGGCGATGAAGGCGACCGCCGCGAGTATGACCAGGAACCACAACATGACCTGCCTCTGTTTCCCCTATGCTCCACGTCCAAGGCGGAGGATGATCTCGAACTCCTCCTCCGTCACCGGCATGACCGAAAGTCGCATGCCCCGTTTCATGACATTGATAGCCTCGAGGCCGGCCGTTTCTTTCATCATCTGCCGCGTCACCGGCGTCCCGAAGGTCTCCACGTAGCGGAAATCGGGGCACCACCAGCGGGGATCCTCCCGGCTGGACTTCGGGTCGAAGTAGTGGCTGTCGGGATCGAACTGGGTGGAGTCCGGATGCGCCGGACCCGCGACTTCAGCCACCCCGTAGACGCCGAGCACCCTGGTGTTGGAATGATAGATGAGGACCTTCTCGCCCGGATTCATCCGGTCGCGCATGAAGTTCCGGACCTGGTAGTTCCGCACGCCGTCCCATTCCGTCTCGCCGTCGAGGGCGAGGTCGTCGATCGAGTACACGTGGGGCTCGGTCTTGGCCAGCCAGTATCCGGTGATTTCGACCGGCATGTCGCGCCTTCCCTGTTGATGTCCGTCCGCATCCCGACGGCGCGCGGATGTCCCGCGCGGATGGGCGGAATCTACCGGCGCAGCCGTGTACGGTGAACCCCGCGCCGCGGGCCTCCCGCTGCCGGCCCGTGGCGACACCCGGCGTCAGCGCCGAAAGTGGCGAGGCGCTAGCTTACCCGAATTGGCAGTTCACGTCGCACGGAGCGCGCATGAAGATCCCGCTGTACCAGCTCGACGCCTTCTCGGACCGGCCCTTCGAAGGCAATCCGGCCGCCGTCTGTCCGCTCGAGGCGTGGCTCGACGACGACGTCCTGCAGAAGATCGCGGCGGAGAACAACCTCTCGGAGACCGCGTTCTTCGTTCGCGACGACGAAAGCGAAGGAGATGGGTTCGGGCTCCGCTGGTTCACGCCTCTGTCGGAGGTCGACCTGTGCGGCCACGCGACGCTGGCCTCCGCCTGGGTCATTCTCGAGCGGCTGGCGCCGGGCCGCGAGAACGTGCGTTTCGAGACGAGAAGCGGTGAGCTCGTCGTGGAACGGGGCGAGGGGGATCTCCTCGTGATGGACTTTCCGGCGCGTCCCGCGGCCCCGCGCGAGGCCCCTCGCGCCCTGGTGGAGGGGCTGGGGGCCGCACCGGCGGAGGTTCTGGCCTCGGAGCGGGACTATCTCGTCCTCCTCGAGGCCGAGGACGATGTCCGGAAGCTGAAGCCGGATTTCGCGCGGCTGCGCGGACTGGACCGGCTCGGGATCATCGTGAGCGCGCCCGGAGTGAGCGCGGATTTCGTGTCCCGCTTCTTTGCGCCGAGCGTCGGCGTGCCGGAGGATCCGGTCACGGGCTCCGCGCACTGCACGCTGGCGCCCTACTGGGCCGAGCGGCTCGGTCGCGGCGAGGCGCCGCTCGAGGCGAGGCAGATCAGCGCCCGCGGCGGTACCCTCATCTGTCGCCACCTCGGGGACCGCGTGACGATCGCCGGTCGTGCGGCGCTCTACCTTACCGGCGAGATTACGCTGTGACGGTTTCCGGAGTGCGGCCGTCTACGGGACGACGAGAGACAGCGGGCGCGGAGCCGGGCGACCGACCGGACGCCAGGGAAACGCGGGAAGGAGCGGGACGGATGATGCGTACACGGATGCTGCGCAAACGGCGGAGGAGTCGAAGCGCGCTCGGGACCGGACTCGCCGTGCTTGTGACGCTGGTGACGCTGGCGCCTTTGGACGTCGCGGCGCAGGTGCCGGGCGGACAGCTCCCCGGCCAACCGCCCCGGGACGCCTCCGGGGGCGGAAACGGCGCGCAATGGGACTTGGGCGGGATCTTGTCCGTGATGTCGCCGCGGGGGCAATTCGGTTCGTTCGTCAACGACGGTTTCGGGGGGGCGCTCACGGCCCTGCTCGGCTTCGCGGACTCCCCCGCCTTCCGGGTCCGGTTCGAAGCCGGCTTCCTCGAATACGGGTCGGAGACGCTTGGCGTCCCGGTATTCGCGGCGACCGACCGGATCCTGACCGACGTCGTCACGCAGAACAACATCGGCTACCTGGGATTCGGCCCCGAGATCCGGTTTCCGTACGGCCCCGTCCAACCCTACGTGAACGGCTTCGTCGGGCTCGGCTACTTCTTCACGGTCAGCTCCGCCGAGCCTGGTTGGGACCTCTACCAGACGCTCCATCGCGACTCGCCCTATCAGGGGACGACGGTGAACTTCGACGACGTGCGCGCGGCGTACGGCGTCGGCGGCGGCCTGGCGATCCCGGTCAGCCGGTCCGCCAAGCCGGTAGTGTTGAAGCTCGAAGCCCAGTACCGGAGGCACGGCCACACGGAGTATCTCGTGCCCGGGAGCATCGTCGAGGACGGCTTCGGCGGGAGTTCGTTCTCGCCCATCGCCTCCGATGTTGACTTCCTGCTCTTCCAGGTGGGGCTGACGTTCAGGGTTTAGCAGCCCCGGCCCAGCAGCGTCGACACGATCCGGCGGCCATCGGCGGGTATCATCGAACACGGCGGCCCGCCGAGCGCCGCTACGGCTGGCGGCGCTCCAGGCGGGAGACGGAGCCGGTGATGTTCACGACGTAAAGTTCCCCGGCGCCGTCGACGCCGAAGGACGACACCGCCCCGAGGCTCCCCGCGTTCCAGCGTCGCTCGTCCGTCGCCTGCCCGCCGTCGAACCGGAAGCTCCGCAGGAAGCCGGTGCAGAAATCCGAGTAGAAGTAGTGCCCCGCGATCTCGGGGAGCTGTGAGCCGCGGTAGACGTATCCTCCGGTCACCGAGCAGACGCTGCCGTCGTGGATGTACTCGACGACGGGCAGGGTAAGCCCCGACATGTCGCACCCGGAGCTCTGGTAGCAGGCGGTTCCCTCCATGGTGCTCCAGCCGTAGTTCACGCCCGCCTCGCCCGCCGGCACCGCATTGATCTCCTCACGCTCGTTCTGGCCCACGTCCGCCACGTAGAGGACGTTGTCCGCGAAGTCGAAGGTCGAGCGCCACGGATTCCGGACGCCGATGGCCCAGATCTCGCCCCGCGCGCCCTCTTCTCCCGCGAACGGGTTGTCGTCCGGGATCGCGTACGGGTCGCCTCCGTCCACGTCGATACGGAGGATCGAACCGTGCAGCGTCTCCGGATTCTGGCCGTTGCCGAACGGATCGCCCGCCCCGCCCTCGTCGCCGAGGAAGATGTACAGCATCCCGTCGGGCCCGAACTGCAGCATCCCGCCGTTGTGGTTCTGGCGGCGCTGCGTGAGCGCGAGGATCCGCTTCGCCGAGCCCGGGTCGAGCCGGTCGGGGTCCCCCGAGACGGTGTAGCGCTCGACCACCGTGTCGTCCCCCGTGTCGGTGTAGTAGACGAAGACCTGTCCGTTGTCCGCGTACCGCGGGTGGAAGGCCATCGTGAGGAGGCCGCCCTCGGGGGCCGTGCCGACACGGCCCGAAAGGTCGAGGAAGGGGTCCGCGAGGAGTTGCCCGTCCGGGCTCGCGATGCGGATGCGGCCCGTCTGCTCCACGACGAAGAGTCTCGCGTCTCCCGGCGGAGCGGTGAGGAAGACCGGTTGGGAGAGTCCGGTCAGCACTTCGTTCGCCACCAGCTCGAAGGCGGCGGGCTCCGGTGGCGCGGGCGGCGGTGGCGGAGCCGGGGAGGGGCCGGTGCCATCCGAGCATCCCCAGCCCGCAACCCCCGCCAGGAGCGCGAGCGCCCGCGCCGTCAGCGGCCGGGCGGCCGCCGCGGGCGGGTGACCCGGGCGTCTCAGGGCACCAGTTCCGGCCGGCGGTACCGGAGGAAGAACACGCCTTCCTTGCCGCTCGACACGATGATCGTCCCGCTGGCGAAGAACGGGTAGTTCGACCACGAGCCGTCGAAGGTGACGGACTCGTCCCACGGCACCGTGTCGAAGAAGCCGACCTCGCGCGGGTTCTCGCGGTCGCTGATGTCGAGCACGCGCAGCCCGCTCACGTAGTTCGACTGGTACATGAGATCGCCCACGATGTAGAGGTTGTGGTCGATCGTGAACGTCTCCCCGAAGTGTTCCTTGACGAGGATCGGATCGTCCAGGTCCGAGACGTCCCAGATGAGCGTGCGGCTCGCCTCCATGTCGGGCTCCGTCCCGGTCTGCTGCGCCTGGCCCACCGAAGCCATCTCGTCGAGTTCGTCGTTCTGGTAGAAATAGCGGTGGTCGTCCGTGAGCCAGCCCTGGTGCGTGTAGGTGGCGGCCGGGTAATCGGCGGTCGAGAGCGTGACCGGGTTGTCCCGGTCCGTGACGTCCGCGATCACGACGTGCGTCTCGTTGGCCTTGAGGCAGATCTCCTTCCCGACGTGCTCGGCGTCCGGGCCGTGGTAGTTCACGCACTGCGCGTCGTGCGTGTAGCCGGTCTGCCCTCGTCCGGTGCCCGCCTCCGCGTGGCAGCCGAGGAAGGTCGGCGCCTTCGGATCGCTGACGTCGATCATGTGGAGCCCACCGCCGCACGTCTCGCCGCCGCCGCTCGAACCGACGGCGTACGCGGTCGCGGTCTCCTCGTTGATCACCACGTTGTGGGCGCTCGCGATCCCCTCGTAGACCGTGTCGGGATCGAACTCGACCGGCGCACCGCGCACGTCGCGGAGCCGCGTGAGGTCGAAGACCTGCATCCCGTGCTCGCCGGCATTGTCCGCCACGACGAAGGCGTGGTTTGCATGAACCTTGATGTCGCGCCACGACTGCGTCAGCGAGCCCGGCGTCTTCGGCAGACTGCCCAGGTAGACGGGCGCCGCGGGGTCGGAGATGTCGATGAACGCGGTGCCATCCGTGCGGCCGACGATCGCGTACTCGCGGCCGGTCTGCGGATCCGTCCACCCCCAGACATCGTTCGTCTCGATGCCGCGGTCGGTGCCGCCGATCGCGTCGAGCGGCAGGAATGAGATCACGTCCACCTGGTCGCAGGTGAACTGGTCCGCCATGCCATCGTCGCCGCAGTCGACCTCGGAGAGCGCCGTCAGCGGGCGCCGTTCCTCGGGGATGAAGAGCTTTGCCGTTTCGGACCATGTGCCATCCCGGTTCTCGAACACGGCGGCGGAACCGAGCGCCGCATCGTCCCACGGCTGCCCAACGACCGCCATGTCGCCGGAGGCGGAGATCGAGAGGCCGAAGCCGTCTCCCGCATCCGTTCCGGGCCCCGCGGCGATGCGGGTCACCGAGCCGAACTCCGCGGCCGCGGCATCCCGGGAGAAGGCGTAGATCGCGCCGAAACGGCCCGCGCCCGGTGCCGCGATCCAGAGTTCGTCATCGCGCGCCGCGATGGTCGCTCCGAAATAGTCGCCGGGCTGACGCTGGAAAGCCGACAGCGATCCCTGCCGCACCCACTCGCCGGACGAGCGGCGCACGTAGTTGAGGACCGTCCCCGCCCCGTCGTAGGCGCCCGGCAGCCCGAGAAGGGCGTGGGAGCCGTTGATGCCGACCGCGAGGACCGCGGCGCGATTCGCCACCAATGCCGCTCCCGGCTGCCTCTCGTCGCCCTCGTGGCCGAGCCGCGCCTCCTGCACCCAGTCACCTTCGGCACTCCGCCCGAACACGTACGCGGCCCCGGGCAGTTGCGGGCCGGCGAAGGCGCCCACGATCACGCGTTCGCCATCGGTGTGGGCGCCCCAGCCGAAGAACTCCTGCTGGGGATCCGGGTCGGCGGAGGTCAGGATCCCGTCCTCGATCCACTCGCCATCCGCGCCGCGCGTGAAGACCCAGGCCCCGCCGGTTTCCTGATAGCCCAGCGCGGTGACGACGAGGAGGTTGCCGCCGATCGAGGCGAAGCGGCCGAAGGACACGCCGGGCGGGACGCTCTCCGGCCGCAGGTAGCGCTCGAATTCCCACCCGTCTCCGCCGCGCCGGAAGATCAGGACGCTGCCGTCGCTCTGGCCGTCCCCGTCGGAGTCGAGCGCCGTGGCCCCGACCAGCAGCCGGTCGCCGTCCGCGAGCACGAAGCGGCCGAAGTAATCCGCGCCGCCATGTTCCGGCGCGCGCAGCGTCGCCGTGCGCTCCCAGCCTTCTCCGGCCCTCTCGTACACGTAGAGGCTGCGGGGCGAGGCCGACGATGGGTCCTGTGGATTCGCAGCCGCGTCGACCGCTTCGCTGACGATGATCGTTCCTTCGTGGAGCACCACCGTGCCGCCGAATTCCTGGGCTTCCGCCGCCCCCGGCAGGAGCAGGCCGCAGACGGTCGCAGCGAAGAACGTGCGCGTTCTATTCATCAGGTACATCCTTTACGTCCTTTCAACGATTCAACGTCGTTCGAAGTAGTAGAGGCCGCCCCCGGCGGCGCCGACGACGAGGTCGAGGTCACCGTCCCCGTCCAGGTCCCCGAACTCCGGCGTCGCAAATAGCGGCAGATCGTCCGCGGAGGGGAACCCGCCGTCGGCCTCGACGAAGTTCGGGGCCGCGGGAGTCCCATCGTTTCGGAAGTAGCGGATCCCGTCGGACTCGGTGCCGACGATGAGATCGAGATCGCCGTCCCCGTCGTGGTCGAGGAGTTTGGGGAAGCTCCTCCGGCCGATGTCGATTCCCCCGTATTCGTCGCTCACGAATTCGAAGCTCGGTTCCGAGGCGGAGCCGATGTTCACGTAGTAATTCAGCGCTCCCGAGGACTCCCCGATCATGAGGTCGAGGTCTCCATCGCCGTCGAGGTCGCCGAGCGCGGGCGTCGCGTTGCTCCCGCGCGTGATCTCGACGAACGCCGAGTCCACCAGCGCGAGGCGGGGTTCCATGGCCGACCCCTCGTTGCGCGCGTAGCGGATCTCGTCGCGCCAGGTGCCGAGCAGCAGGTCGAGATCGCCGTCCCCGTCCAGGTCGCCGAAGGCGGGCGCGTTGTGGTAGGCGCCCGGCAGTTCGAACTCGCCCGTCCGGCGGAAGACCGGCCGCGTCCCGCTCCCTTCGTTCTCGAACAGGAAGACGCGCGAGTTCGACAGATCGCCGGGGTCGATCTTGTTGCCGAGCAGGAGGTCGAGGTCGCCGTCGCCATCGAGATCCACGAGGGAAGCCACGCTCTCGCTGCCCACATCGATCTGCGAGATGAAGCGGCGCGTCCGCAGTTCGAAGCCGCCGTCCGACTCCTGCGAGAAGAGCATGAGGTTGTCGGCGGTCGTCGTGTTCGCGTTGTACGCGCCGCCGAGCACGCCGATGAGCAGGTCGAGGTCGCCGTCGCCGTCGTAGTCGCCGAAGGTCGGAGCGTTGTAGCCGCTCGTCCGGATCGGGTCGTCGAGAGGGAAGGGACGCGGCTCCACCCGGAGGTTCGGCGCCTCGCACGAGCCGGCGTTCTCGATCAGGAGGAGTCCGGCCTCGAAGAAGTCGCCCCAGAACATGTCCGTGTCGCCGTCCGCGTCGTAGTCGGCCAGCGCCATCGTGTTCGCCCCGTGCAGGGTGGGGAGGGGCCCGCCCGCGTCCGGGCCGCCGAAGGGCGGCACGCCCCCGGCGGCCGCCGGGTCGGCGACGATCTCGATGTCCTCGAAACGGTCCGTGATGTGCCGGAAGGGCGAGGCGTTCGCGCCGAACGCGCCCGTCGCCTCGTAGCGCGTGACCGTCCCCACGAGGCGGCCGATGAAGAGGTCGAGGCGGCCGTCGCAGTCGATGTCCGCCGCGTTGGGGATGTTCTGCCGGTCCGAGAAGATCGCCTCACCGCGCGTGTCGCGGAGGGTGTCCGCGATGAGTTCGAATACGGCCCCGCCCGCCGTGCCCGTGTTCCGGTAGAGCTTCATGTAGCTGAAGGGGGACTCCGCGAGGAGGTCGCGGTCGCCGTCCGCGTCGACATCCACGAAGCGGAACCACTCGCCGACCTCGAGATCCGAGTACGCCTCCGGCCGCCAGGTGTGGCGCCGTCCGTCCGGCGTGTCCTCGCGCTCGAAGAACATCAGACGGTTCGTCGTCTCCTGCACGAAGAGGTCGAGGTCGCCATCTCCGTCGATGTCCACCCACTGCGGACGGGGCACGTTGAAGCCGCCGAGGAAGGGGATTTCGTACGGGTTCCCGGCTTCGTCGAACACCGGAAAGGGAATGACGGCGCGAACGAACCCGGGTCCGCCGCCGGCCGCGCGCTCCGGCGCCAGCTCCCCCGGACCGGCGGCGCCCGATGCGCATCCTGCCACGAGGAGCGCCGCGGTCAGCGCTCCCGGCGCGGCCCGCCGACTGCGGGGCCCGGCCATGCGGCTCACGTCGCCGGGGCCCTCAGCGCGGGCTGGACGCGAGACCGATGCCCGACGCGTAGGGCGGGGTCTCGATGACGTCGATGATCTCGCGGGTCGCGGTGTCGATGACGACGACCGTGCCGCCGGGCGCGTCGTATCCCATCCGATCCGACGACGTGTATGAGCCGGTCTCGTTCCGGTTCGCCACGTAGAGTCGGGAGCCGTCCGGCGATAGCACGCTGCCGTGCGGTTCGGCGAGGCCTTCGCCCCGGATCACGGCGGCCACGGACCAGTCGGAGGTGTCGACGAGTGTGACCTCGTTCGCGCCCAGGTTGCCGAACCAGATCCAGCGTCCGTCCGCCGACCAGCTCGGGTGCCACGGCCGCGCCCCCACGTCCAGCTCTCCCACCAGCTTCGGCGCCACCGGCTGCGTGACGTCGAACACGAGGAGCTTGGCCGTCATCTCCGCCGTCGCAACGAGCGTCCCGCCGTCCGGCGAGATCGCGTACTGGACGAGAACGTGAGGCATCGTCCCGGAGCCGGGCAGCCTGAGCAACTCGGCCTCGCCGCTCTCCGCTTCGACCGTGACGACGGAGTTCTCGCCCAGGCTTCCCGCGTAGACCCACCCGCCGTCGGGACTCGCCAGCAGGGCGTGCGGACGCGGGATGAAGACATCGTACTCCTCGACCTCCATCGAGATGCGGTCAATGCGGCCGATGCGCTGGGGCGGGTTCACCGCCGCCATCGACCGCCCGACGAACAGCCAGGGCTCCGAGGGGTGGAGCGCGAGGAGGCCGGGACGCTCGAACTCGACGGAAGCGACGAGTTCGTTGTCGCGGTCGAACTTGAGCACCCGGTCGGCCGCGATGAGCGACACGTACCAGAACGACCCGTCCGGCTCGACCGCGACGTGGTGCGGCTTCGCGTTCGCCCCGTACCCCATGGCCTCCAAGTCGATGACCTCCACGACCTCGTGGGTCTCCAGGTCGATGACGGTCACGGCCGCCGCCTCCTGGTTCGCCACGTAGAGGAACGGACCTTCCGCGGAGGCGGCGGGCACGTCCCCCGCCGCGGCGGCCCGAACCGCTACCAATCCGGCCACCCCCAGGGCGAGGAGGCCCGCCCGCGCGGTTCGGGCAGCCCCTGGCCAAAGCCGCGCTGCGATTCTCCTCATTACGGCACGAGTTCCGGCTTCTGGTACTTCACCATGAACAGGCCCTCGCTCCCGCTCGTCACGATGATCGTCCCGCTCGCGAAGTACGGATAGTTGCTCCACGAGCCGCCCATCGACGGCCCCTCGGCGTACGGCACGGTGTCGAGGAAGCCGACCTCGGTCGGATTCTCGGCGTCGCTCACGTCGAGGATCCGCAGCCCGCTGTTGTAGTTCGACTGGTAGAGCAGGTTGTCGAGCACGTACATGTTGTGGTCGCTCGCCGTGGACTCGCCGAAGTGCTCCTTGACGAGGACGGGGTCGTCGAGATCGGTGATGTCGAAGATCATTGTGCGCGTCCCCGAGAACTGCGTCCTGAGTTCATCGAGTTCGTCGCCCAGATAGAAATAGCGGTGATCCTCCGTCACCCAGCCCTGGTGCGCGTAGGCGACGTTGGCGTAGGTGGCGGTCGACAGCGGGATCGGGTTCTCCTTGTCGGTGACGTCCGCGATCGAGACGTCGGTCTCGTTGGAGCCGAAGCAGATCTCCTTGCCGGCGTGCTCGCGGTCCGGGCCGTCGTAGATCAGGCAGAGCGCGTCGTGCGAGTACCCGGTGCCGCGGCGCCCGGTGCCCTCGTGCCCGAAGCAGCCGACGAAACTCGGCTCGGTGGGCTCGTTGATGTCGATCATGTGGAGGCCGCCGCCGCACGTCTCGCCCCCTCCGCTCGATCCCACGCTGTAGGCGAAGCCCGTCGCCTCGTTGATCACGATGTTATGCGCGCTCGCGATCCCATCGTAGTGGGCGTCCGCCTCGAAGGTGACCGGCTCGCTCCCGACATCGCGGAGACGGGTGAGGTCGAACACCTGCATCCCGTGGTCGCCCGCCCCATCGGAAACGATGAAGGCGTGGTCCCTGAAGACCTTGATGTCGCGCCACACGCTGCCCCGCGCGCCCTCCGTCATGGGGAGACGCCCGACGTAGCGCGGGTTCTGCGAGTCGGTGATGTCGACGAAGGAAGCCTGGTCGGTAAGCCCGACGAGGGCGTATTCGCGTCCGGTCTGGGGATCGGTCCAGCCCCACACGTCGTTGACGCGGACGCCGCGGTTCGCCCCGAGCGACTGCACGGGCATGAAGGAGAGGATGTTCACTTCGCTGCAGTCGAAGTCGGCCGAGACGCCCTCCTCGCAGCCCACTTCGTGGCCGTTGATCGCGGCGTAGTTCTTCGCGTCGCTCCACACCTCGGCGGTTTCGACCCACTCGTCGCCCCGCCGCTCGAAGACGTAGGCGGTCCCCATCCCGTAGTCCTTGCGGCTCGCGGCGACCACCGCGACGTCACCCTGCACGGCGACCCCGCCGCCGAAGCCATCGCCCGCGGCCCGGTTCGAGGCGGAGAGGGCGCCGGCCAACTCGACCCCGCCTTCGGGGTCGGTCGAGTAGCGAAGCACCCGCCCCTCGCGGCCCGCGCCGGAGCCGGACCCGCCGATCCAGATCTCTCCGTCCACGGCCGCGAAGGCTTCGGCGAAGGTCCGGCCGAAGGATCGGCCCCCGGCGACGACCGGCGGATAGAACCGGCCTTCGGGCCTCCAGGCATCGCCATCGGGCGTGAACGTGTAGGCGATGCCTACGCCGCCCGCGCCGGGTGCTCCAACCACGAGCCGGAATCCGTCCTCGGTGTCCTCGCCGTACAGGACGCTTCCGAAGGCCGCGTTCTGGCCCGCTTCCGCGGCCGTGAGCGGTTCCGGCGCCGCCGTCCAGGTTCCGTCCTCGGCCCGCGTGAAGAAGAACACGGCCCCGGCGCCGTCGGCGGTCCCCGGAGCGCCGATCGCCGCCACCCGGCCATCCGTGAGCATCGCGGCGCCGAACCCGTCTCCAGCGGCCGCCTCGGGAGATTCGACCGACCCGGCTTCATTCCAGGCGGAGCCGTCCCACTCGAAGAAGTAGACGCGGCCGGCGGCAGGAGCCCCCTGCCGGGGCGCCCGACCCGGCGCCGACACCAGCGCGATGTCGCCCGCGACGGCCCCGCTGGTGCCGAAGAGGAAACCCTCCGGCAGATCGGTCGGCCTCAGCGTCGCGACTTCCTCCCATACGCCGTCGCTCCGCTCGAACACGTGGGCCGCGGCGGGCGAACCGACGAGCATGCGGTCCCCATCGACGGCGAGCGAAGTCCCGAACCGGCCGCCCTCCTCCGCCCCGTAGGGCGCAAGTTCCGCGGAGACGGCCCATCCATCCGGCCCCCGCTCGTAGACGTAGACGGCTCCCGTGGACGTCGGGCCGCCGCTCTCGGCGATAAGGACCTGGCCGGACGAGACCGCAACGGCCGGGCTCCGTCCGAAGCCCTGTCCGGCGACTGGCGTGGCCAGGCAGGCGAAGGCGGCCGCCAGGGCCGCGACTCGTGAAAATCCGCGCATGAAATGACTCCCATCCTGAAGGCTGCGGACAATAGTCGTACAAACCACTTAAAACACGCCGGAATCGGGATGCGTTGTCCGGTGCGGTGTCCGATGCATCGCCCGCGAGATGTAGCGGGTAACGGTCTCTTCGAGCCAGCCGGTTCGCGCGCCGGCCCGCGCGCCGGCCCGTCCCATGCCGCGCCCCCGGCCCACGAACCCGAGATGCCCGCCGCGTTCGGTCAGTGCGAGGGACAGATTCGGGCGCCGCCGGATCGTCTCGACGGGCACCGAACTCCCCGGGGCGAGCGGGTCGTCCCGCGCGTGGATAAGCAGCATGGGAAGGTCCACGGGGTCCACGAAACGCTTCGCGCTGCAGCGCGCGTAGTAGTCGGCGGCGTCGCGAAAGCCGTGAATCGGCGCCGTGAGCCGGTCATCGAACTCGCGAAGCGTGCGCGCCCTCGCCGCCCCGGGGGCCACGACGTCCGGGAACCTCAGGGCCTTTTCACGGGCCTTCTCCCGCAGGCTGCGAAGGAAACGCCGGCCGTAGACGCGTCCCATCCCGCGCTGCAGGGCGTCGGCGCTGGATTCGAGGTCGTAGGGGACCGATACGGCGGCCGCGGCGACGAGGCTCCGGCCGCCGCCCTCCCTTCCGAGCAGGTTGAGGAGCGCGTTCCCGCCCAGCGAGAACCCGACGGCGGCCCGCGGGAGACCCGGGAAGCGCGCCGCCATCCAGTCCAGCGCACGCTCGATGTCGTCCGTCCGACCCGAGTGGTAGGCACCCGGCAGACGGTTCGGCTCCCCGCTGCACGAACGGAAGTTGAGCGCCACCGCCTGGATGCCGGCGGCCGCCAGCGCCTCGCTTGTCGTCACCATGTAGCCCGAGTGCGCGCTCCCCTCGAGTCCGTGGAGAAGGAGGCACAGACCCGAGGGCGCTTCCAGTCCCCTCCACACATCGAGATCGACGAAATCGCCGTCGTCCGTGTCGAGCCGAACCCGGTCGTACCGCGGCTCGAAGCGGCGGCGCACGATCCGTCCCACGATGGTCTGTGCGTGAGGATTCCGGAGGCCCGGTGCCGGCTCGAACGCCGACAGATCATTCAAGATCCATTACCTTTCGTTCCGTGTCTCGACCATTCCTGCATCAGTACACCGTCTCCGAGGCGGGTTCCCGGCGCTGGCTCTACGTGCTGCACGGCATTTACGGCACCGGCCGCAACTGGGCTTCATTCGCCCGCCGGCTCGTCGCCCGGCGTCCCGAATGGGGAGCCGTGCTCGTGGACCTGCGGCTGCACGGGCACTCGCCCCGCTTCGAGCCGCCGCACACCCTTGCCGCGTGCGTGCACGACGTGCTCGAACTCTCGGAGTCGCTCGAGCGGCCCGTGGACGCGACCCTCGGGCACTCCTTCGGCGGCAAGGTGGCGCTGATGGTGGCGGCGGCCGCGACGCCGAGCCAGACGTGGATGATCGACGCGACGCCCTCCCGCCGCTCGCCCGGCGGAGGCGCCGCCCGACTGCTGGATGTGATTCGCCGGCACCCGGGGCCCTTCGCGGAGCGGCGTGACGCCGTATCCGTGGTGGAGGCCGAGGGGTTCGCCTCGCCCGTCGCGCACTGGCTGGCGACCAACCTCGTCTTCGTCGACGCCCGCTATCGGTGGCGCCTCGACCCCGATGCCGCCGAAGAACTGCTTGCCGACTACTTCAGGCGCGACCTCTGGGACGTCATCGAGACGCCCGTCCCCCCGTCGGAAGTCCACGTCGTGCGAGCCGCCCAGTCGGACATCCTCTCGGCGGATGATCGCGGGCGGCTTCGAGCGGCGATGCTGAACGGCCGCGTACATTTCCACGAACTCACCGGTGGCCACTGGCTGCACGTCGACAATCCCGATGGACTCCCGGACCTCGTCGCCGAGCACCTCTGACCGGCCACGGCCTGCCAGGGCTACCAGACTTCGTACCACGTGCCGGGGATGGCCGCTGCCGGCGCGGTGAGTCGCTCCGCGGCCGCCGCGACGGCGCAGGCGCTGAAGCGCAGGTCGATGCGGTGGCCGCCGAAATCGGCCGCCACCCCCGCGCCACCGGCGAGCCCGCTTGCCACGCTCCCCTGGATCGAGACATCGCCGTTCAGGATCAGGGCGCCGCCCACGAGGATGAGCCCCCTCCAGCCGAACCCATCGTTGAGCGTCAGGTTGCCCTCCACGACGAGGGCGCCGCGCCCGCTGGAGCCCGCGCCGAGCGCCGCCGCCCCCGAGATCCGCGTATAGGACGAATCGGCTCCGGGAGACGGCCACGGATCGGGCGGCACGACCGCGTCGGGACGCGGACCCCAGGAAGCGACCAGTTCCGTCCAGCGGATCCCCGTTTCCGCCGCGACGGACGCATCCGCCGGCAGCCGTCGGTCCGCCGGGGATCCCGAGATCGTGAGCAACGAATCGGGCGCCGGCGCCGGTCCGCCCCAGTACGCGACGCCCGCGACCGGCGAGGGCTGTTGCGGACAAGCGCCCCCGGATGTGCCCAGGCCCGTGATCGTCCCCTTCGGGGGGGTGCCGCCCGCGCTCCCCACGAGGACGAGCGCGCCGGGAACCCGCGGCGGGCCGGCCACCCAGAGAAGCTGCCCCACCGACCGCTCGAAGGTCGCGCCGCCGTGGACGACCCGTCCCAGGGATTGGGCGCGGTACACGGCCTCTCCGGGCCGCAGTTCGATGAGCCGCTCGAAGGAGACCGTCGCGGTTCCCGCGCCCAGCGTGACGGGAGGCACGGAAGGGTTCGGCATCTCGGCGAGCGCGATCGCCGTCGCGAGCCCGCTCTCGGCCACGTAGAAGGCCTCCGTGGAGCGCGCGAAGGCGCGGGCGGACTGTCCGTCGATCCAGGTGATGAAGAAGCCGCCGGCCGCCATGAGCGAAACGAGCAGCAGGGTGAGCATCACGGACGGCAGCGCGAAGCCGCGAGGCTCCGATACCGGGGGCGCGGGGATCCGCAGCCGTGGAATCCTGCCGAGAGAGCGCATGACGTGAACGTGCCGCGCACGATCAACGCCGTCTCAAGGCGGCAACGGCCACCCCGGCGGGCAGCCCGGGGCAGGACGCCCTGTCAGCGCCGGTTCGGACGCAGCGGGGCTGCTGTCAGCCGGCGGCCTCCGCGAGCCAGCTGTCGATCGCGTCGCTGAGCGCGGGAAGGCTCAGCGCGCCGTTCTCCAGGACCCGGTCGTGGAACTCCGCGATGGAGAACGTCTCCCCGAGCCTCGCCTCCGCTTTCGAGCGCAGCCGCGAGATCTCGAGCTGCCCCAGCTTGTAGGTGAGCGCCTGGGCGGGCGATGTGATGTAGCGGTCCACCTCGTTCTCGATGTTCACCTCGGCGAGCAGCGTGTTCTCGCGGACGAAGTCGACCGCCTCCTCGCGGGTCCAGCCGAAGGCATGGATGCCGGTGTCGACGACGAGCCGGCTGGCCCGCCACGCATCGTAGGAGGCGAGGCCGATGCGGCTCAGGCCGTCCACGTAGAGGCCCATTTCGTCGGCCAGGTGCTCCGCGTACAGCGCCCACCCCTCGACAAAGGCGACCGAGCCGAGGTGCTTCCGGAACTCGGGCAGACCCTCGATCTCCTGGGCGATGGCCGTCTGGAGGTGGTGCCCCGGAATCGCCTCGTGGAAGCTGAGGACATCGGCCTGGTACCGCGGACGGATCTCGGGCCGGTAGGTGTTCACGTAGTACGTGCCGGGCCGCGATCCGTCCGGCGCCGGTTCCCGGTAGTAGGCGAGCTGGCTCTGCGGCGCCTCGTACAGCGGGATCGGACGGATCACCATCTCCGTCCGCGGCGTCGTGCCGAACCAGTCGGGCATAACGAGGGCCGCCCGCGCGTAGGCCTCCTCGGCCATCTGCACGATCTCCCCCGGCCAGCGGAAGAACATCTCCGGGTCCGACCGCAGCCGCTGCTGGATCTCCTTCAGGTCGGACGTGCCGAGGACTTCCTCTCCAAGCGTCCGCAGTTCGTCGTGGACGCTCTCCAGCTCCGCCAGACCCTGGGCGTGGATCTCGGCCGGTGTCAGGTCGAGCGTCGTAAAGGTGCGGATCATCGCCTCGTAGCAGGCGCTGCCGCCCGGCAGGCTGGAGAGTCCGACCGCCGCTCCCGTGCGCGAGTGCGGATAGAGTTCGTCGCGCAGAAAATCGCGGAGTCTCGCGTAGGCGGGCTGGATGCGCTCCGAGGCGGCCTCCCGGATGCCGGCCCGGAAGTCGTGGCGCGTCCCCTCGGGCCAGGCATCGAGCCGCGTCCCCGCCGGAGCGTAGATCGGCCATTCCTCGACCGGTCGTTCGAGGAGCGCGTCGAGCTGCACGATCGTCCGGTTCACCGACGCGCGCGCCGCGACCCGGCCCGTCTCGAGGCCCGTGCGGAGGTTCGAGATGTAGTCGTCGATATAGTCCGCGAACGCGTTCCAGCGCCGGATCATGCGCTCGCCGTCGACCGGCGTCTCCAGCGGCTGGGCGCCCACGATGTTGAGGAAGTCGAGCTGGAACCCCTCCCGGTGGTCCACCACCCACACCTCGAGATCGCACGTCTGCTCGGCGACCTCCGTCGAGAGCTGATGGTCGAGTGCAAGATAGGTGAGCCGGTTCCCGGGCCGCAGCGACGCGAGGTCGATGGCCGCGAGCGCATCCATGAGGGCACCAACCTCGCGCCGGCGATTGCTGCGCCCCGCCGGCGAGATGTCGCGAACGCGGTCGCTGAGGCGGTGCTCCCCCAGGTAGGTCGCCTGCAGCGGGTTCCAGGAGAGGTAGGCATCCCAGAAGCGGTCGCTGAGCACCGACAGGTCGCTGAGTGGAGCGGGGGCCCCCGTTTCGGCCGAGCCCCGCTCGCAGGCCGCGATCCCGCCCGCCATGAGGATCACGGCCACGATCCGGCCCGTCGCTCCGGCCGCAAGTCGGCTCCCGTCGCGGGTTGACGTCATGCTGGTTGCTCTTGATCGTTCCGTTTGCGCGTCACGCCCCGAATCTCGCCGCCCGAAGATGCGGCAGGGAGGGCGGGTGCGTAAAGGAGCGCCCACGAGGGGGAACCGAAAGCACAAGGAGAGCGTCGTGTCCCAGCCGTTCTACACTGCCCGCGCGCGTCTCGAGAAGGTCGAGGGCGTGCACCGGCGGGCCCGCCTCGAAGAGGGGACCGAGATCGACTTCGGCGTCCACGGTCCCATCAAGTCCCACTACCGGATCGACGCGAAGGACCTGCCGCTCCCCGTCGACTACCAGGTGGCCGCGACCGGGGGCTGAATGCTGGGCACGCTCAACGGCGCACTGGAAGTGCGCGGCATCCGCCTGGCCCCCGAGGACATCACCGCCGAAGCGGAGGGCATCCTGCACCTCCGCGACCGCATGCCGCTGCTCGAGGAGATCGTCGTCCACTACCGGCTCCGCATCCCCGCCGAGGCCCGGGAGACCGTCGACCGCGCCCTTGCCGGCCACGGCGCGAAGTGCCCCACCGCCCGTTCGCTGGAGGGCGCGATCAAGGTGAGCTGGACTGCCGACATCGAGGAGATCCCTGCTTCATCATGATGAGGGCGACGTGACACGGAGCGAGGACATGGTCCGCGTGTTCGAGGCGTGGGATGAGAGCGAATTCCTCGCGGCGCGGCTCGCCCTCGAGGCGGACGACATCCCCTTCAGGGTCGAAGGGGAGTTCGCACCCGTGTCCTGGGGCCCGACGGCGGCCGCGAAGGTCCTCCGCGTGCCCGCCAGCCGGCACGAAGAAGCGAGGCAAACCCTCTCGCGGGTTCTCCACGTCGATTCCTGAGCAGCTTGCAGCCGAATCTTGCTTCCCTTCCAATATCGGACTAGTCTGATGTCTAGTCAGATCACCCGGAGGGATTGAATGAGCAACGCGTGGCAGGTTCAGGAAGCGAAGGCGCGTTTCAGCGCGCTTCTTGAGACGGCGTTGACGCAGGGGCCGCAAGTTGTCACGAAACGCGGCGTCGAAGCCGCGGTCCTGGTGCCCATCGACCACTGGAGACGGTTGGAGAAGATGGCCAAGCCGAGCCTGAAAGAACTGCTGCTCGCGCCCGAGGCCCGGACGGACCATCTCGTTCCGCCGCGCCGCGAAGTGCGGCAGCGGGCGACGCCCCGATTCGACTAGCCGCGTGTTCCTGCTCGATACCAACGTCGTTTCGGAGTTGCGGCGCCCGAGGCCGCACGGCGGGGTGCTGGCATGGTTTCGCGACGTTCCCGCCGCCGAATTGCGTCTCTCGGCGGTCACGGTCGGTGAGATTCAGGCCGGAATCGAGATCACCCGCGAGCAGGATTCGGCCAGGGCCGCGGAACTGGAAGCGTGGCTCGACAAGGTCCTCGAGACGTACGAAGTGCTCCCGGTGGATGCGACCGCCTTCCGTGAATGGGCGCGGATCATGCACGGGCAATCGGACACGCTGCTCCAGGATGGAATGATCGGCGCCGTCGCCACGGTGAACCGACTGACCGTGGCGACCCGCAACGTCCGCGATTTCGAGCGACTCGGCGTGAAGACCGTCAACCCGTTCGGGCATTCGGAGCGCTGACCGCTCGGCCGGCGGACGCTACACGAGCCGGATCCGACCGCAGCATTTCTTGTGTTTTCGCCCGCTCCCGCAGGGGCATGGCGCGTTCCGGCCCGGCCGGTCGGCGCGAACGGCGGGGCGTCGAGGTTTCCGTTCGCGCGCGATTCCCTCGAGCGACAGGCCCGCTTTCGCGTACATCGCCGCGCAATCGGGAAAGACGCTTCGTGCGCCCGCGAGGGCGTCCTCGAGCGAGGCGCTTTCATCCTCCTCCTCCAGCACGGACTCGAGCGTCGACCGGTTTGCCCAGATCCCGAGTCCCCAGAGTGAGAGGCCGAGTTCGTCCATCACCTCATCGCCCCCGGCGCGCCAGTCTTCCTCGAGCCACAAGTGGCCCTTCATGAAGCCGCGAGCCCACTGCGACACGGGAGCGTCGGGTTCCAGGTTGGCTTCGAGATCGTCGCGGAACTCGAGGGACGCCGGGAGGGCGCCGTCGCGCTGGCGGACATCCGCCGTGACTTCGTTGTACACCGAGAACAGCGCCCGCATGATGCGGTCCGTCTCGGTCTCCGACTCGAACTCCGGCACATCCCCGCCGACGACGAGCGGAAGCCACTCCGCCGGCGGGCAAAGGCGCGGGCCCGCGGCCAGAGCGAAGAAGAAGCCCTCGATCTCGAAGATCGTCATCCAGGCCTCCTGCCCGGGCTTCGAGAGCCAGGTGGCCAGCGTCTCGCGATCCGCGCCCATAATGGGTCCCGTCGACTCTCTCACACCTCAGCTCCAAACCGTAGGTGAAACCGTGCTCGCCGGATCAGGTCGCCGGCAGTCGATCTTCCGCGGCATCGTACAGGCCCGCCACGCGCCGGGCGACCGCCCCGCCGAGTCCACATCCCTTGCGGGGTCTTGCAACGGGCGGCTAAACACTAGCCTCCGTTGCGAATCGCCCTCGCGCCCCCGTCCGGAGCTCCGCATATGACCTTCCGGCCGCTCGATGTTGCGGCGTTCGCGGGCTTTCTGCTGCTCGTGGTCGGGGTGTCGCTCTACGCCTCTCGCGGGCGGCGGGACGCGGCGGGATACTTCCTCGCTGGTCGTAACCTCCCCTGGTGGCTCATCGGGTTCTCGCTCATCGCGTCGAACATCTCGACGGAACACTTCGTGGGGATGGCGGGGCGGGGCTACGACATCGGACTCGCGATCGCGAGCTACGAGTGGATGGCGGCCGTCACCCTCGTCCTCGTCGGACTCTTCTTCCTGCCGCGCTTCCTCGCGGCGGGGATCTTCACCATCCCCGAGTACCTCGAATTCCGCTACGACGTGCGCACGCGCACCCTGATGGCGGGCTTCATCCTCGCGGCGTACGTGCTCGTGGCGCTCGCGACGGTGCTGTACTCCGGCGCGCTCGCTCTGGAGTCGATCTTCGGCCTCGACGTGTCGGCCGGCATCTGGCTCATCGGCGTGCTCGCGGGCGGGTACACCATTTACGGCGGACTGAAGGCGGTGGTGTGGTCCGATCTCCTCCAGGGCGTGGCGCTCCTCCTCGGCGGCGTGCTCGTGACCGTGCTGGGGTTCCGGGCCATGGGCGGCATCGGCCCCTTCCTCGACGCGGCGGACGGAAAGCTCCACACCGTCCTCCCGTGGAACCACCCGGAGATGCCGTGGGTCGCCGTCTTCATCGGGGGCCTGTGGATCCCGAACATCTTCTACTGGGGACTGAACCAGTTCATCACGCAGCGCACGCTGGCGGCGCGCAGCCTGGCGGACGGGCAGCGTGGGCTCTTCCTGGCCGGCTTCATCAAGTTGTTCATCCCGTTCATCATCATCTTCCCGGGGATCATGGCGGCCGAGCTGTTCGCCGATCAGGTGACGAACCCGGACCAGGCCTACCCGGTGATGATGCGCGAACTCCTCCCGGTCGGGCTGACGGGGATCATGTTCGCGGCGCTGTTCGGGGCCGTGATGAGTTCGCTCGACTCGATGCTCAACTCGGCGGCGACGATCTTCAGCGTCGACCTCTACAAGCGGCACCTGCGGCCCGAGGCGTCATCGCGGCGCCTCATGGTCGTGGGACGGATGACGACGGGCGTGCTCGTGGTGGTGGCGTGCCTGTGGGCGCCTGTCGTGGCCCGCGCGCCGAGCGTGTTCGAGTACATCCAGATGTTCTGGGGGTTCATCTCGCCGGGGATCGTGGCCGCGTTCCTGTTCGGGATCTTCGCGCCGCGCACGCCGCCCGCCGCCGCCTTCGGCGGGATGGTGCTCGGGATCCCCGTCTACGGCGTCCTCCTGGGGCTGCTGCCGGAGGTCGCGTTCCTCCACCACATGGCGATCACCTTCCTCGCGATCAGCGCGTACATCGTCCTCGTGACCCGCGCGCGGCCGCTCTCGGTCGCCCGCCGGCTGCCGCGTGCCGCGGAAGGCGTGGACCTGACGCCCGCCCCCCGTGCCGGATTCTGGGCCGGAGGCGTGATCGCGGGAGCCGCCGTCCTCTACATCATCTTCTGGTAATCCAGGTCATCTTCCGGTAATCCGGGCCTCGGGACGTCCCCCCCCGCGTCGAGTTGGAATTGACGGCACATCGCACATCGCGTAATACTTATTATCGTACTACGGTAGTAGGCAATTATGTAATACACACAGGCGAAGGGCTGAAATGAAGCCTGTATCGCTGAAGATGCCGGGGCACCTCGCTCGGGAGGTCTCCGAGGCCGCGCGCCGGCGGGGAGTGAGCCGATCGGCGCTGATCCGCGAGGCCCTCGAGGCATTCCTGCGCATGGAGAGAAGCACGCCACCCGTTTCCGCCCTGTCCCGGGCCGCCGATCTAGCTGGCGCCTTCTCGGGGCCCGAGGATCTGTCGGCGAACCCGGACTACCTGCGCGGCTTCGGTCGATGAACCCGTGCACCATTCTCGATACGGGCCCGCTGGTCGCCTTCCTGAACTCGCGGGACGGGCATCACCGTTGGGCACGGGACCAGTGGGCCCGCGTCGAACCTCCGTTCCTCACCTGCGAAGCCGTCATCGCCGAGGCGTGCTTTCTGGCGCAGCGTCTCGGCGCCGGAGCGCCGGAAGCCGTGGTCTCGCTCGCCGAGCGGGGCGTTCTCGTTGTGTCGTTCAGGCTGGCGGACGAGGCCGCCGCGGTCGCGCGGATGATGAAGAAGTACGACGACGTCCCGATGTCCCTGGCGGATGCGTGCCTCGTCCGGATGTCCGAACAGCACCCGGGCAGCGTGATCCTCACCCTGGACGGCGACTTCAGGATCTACCGCAGAAGCGGCCGCCACCCCATCCCGACCCGGATGCCCGGCGCGTGAGGACGGAGGCGCGGGCTACCCGTTGTGGGCGAGGAAGCGTTCGGCGTCGAGGGCGGCCATGCAGCCGGTGCCCGCCGCGGAGACGGCCTGCCGGTAGTAGTCGTCCATGACGTCGCCCGCCGCGAACACTCCGGGCACGTTCGTGTCCGTGCGCCACGGCGTGGGCATGTCGACGTAGCCGTTCTCCTTGAGGTCGACCTGGCCCTGCAGGAACGCCGTGTTGGGGATGTGGCCGATGGCCACGAACATCCCGCCCACCTCGACCTCCGACGCCTCGCCCGTCACCGTGTCGCGCAGGCGGAGGCCGGTGATCGCGTCGTCCCCGAACACCTCCTCCACAGTCCGGTTCCAGAGAAAGCGGATCTTGTCGCTGGCGAGGGCCCGCTCCTGCATGATCTGCGACGCCCGCAGTTCGTCGCGCCGGTGGATGAGCAGCACCTCGCTCGCGAACTTCGTGAGGTAGAGCGCCTCCTCCATCGCGCTGTCGCCCCCTCCCACGACGGCGAGGACCTGGTCCCGGAAGACGGGCAGGGCGCCGTCGCACACGGCGCACGCGGACACGCCACCCCCACTCTGCGCGAGCCGCTCCTCGCCCGGCACGCCGAGCCAGCGCGCGTTGGCCCCCGTGGCCACGATCACGGTCTCCGCGCGCACCTCCTGACCCCCTGACGAACGGAGCAGGAAGGGTCGATTGGAGAAGTCGACCTCGACGATGTCCTCGGTGAACACGCGCGTGTCGAAACGCAGCGCCTGCTTCTTGAAGTCCAACATCATGTCGATGCCGCTAACCCCTTCGGGGAAGCCGGGATAGTTCTCCACATCAGTTGTGAACATAAGCTGCCCACCCGGGATCATGGTGCGGCTCCCCGCACCTTCGAACACGAGCGGATTCAGGTTCGCCCGGGCCGCATAGATGGCCGCCGTCCACGCGGCGGGGCCCGAGCCGATGATGACAACGTTTTCTGTGCTCATCGCTCCATATCAGTTCTCGGCGGTGGATGTCGCATTCTCGGCCCGCGCGGCCTCGGCTTCCCGTCGCCGAACGGCTGCCGCGCGTGCCAGCGCCACTTCCCGCGCGCGGCGGAGGGCAATCATGACATTCTCCACCGATGGCTCTCCCTCCGGGAACCTGTCCGGAGCCTGCCTCCGGTCCTCCGTCATGGCGCTTCTCCAAGTGAAATCATCTCAGCGGCCCGAGGCCCGTCCCGCGCAGGGCGGCTACGAACGCCAATCGTCTCCGGGCAGGATCCGCCGCATGAAACGGTCGAAACGGGGAACTGTAAACGCGGTGTCTCCGTGGCTGGGGCTCCAGATCATTCCCTTTGAGATCAATTGGGCGCGCATGGGTGCGAGCGAAGTGACGTCCCGGTCAAGCACCGCGGCAATCTGCCCAGAGCGATGTGGTCCCGGACCGAGTTCGGCCATGGCCCGGAGGTATCTTCGCTCCGCTTGCGTCGATCGATCGAAGCGCACCATGAAGAACCCCTCATCAAGCGTCGCGACGGCCGCTGCGGACGCCGACCGCACATCGCTCGCCGTGATCGGCGTTTCTTCTGCCACGTCCCATACGTGCTTCCCCCATTCCTGGAGAAAGTAGGGGTATCCCTCGGTCTCCCGAAGGATCATGTCGACCGCTTCCGGCTGGAAATCCACGCCCAGGTCCCGGGCCGGCTTGATGATCGCCGTTAACGCGGCTTCCGCGGACAGCGGACCCACCTCCGGAAAGTCGAATAAACGCTCGGCATAGGACTTGGCGCGACCCATCCGGCCGCGCAACTGCGGGAGCCCCGCCCCCACGAGGGTGATCGGAAGACTGCGTTGAGCGGCCCGGTGCAGCGCGACGACCAGCGCCGCCAGTTCCTCTTCGGCGACGTATTGGAGCTCGTCCACGAACATGACCAGTCCCGTATCCGCGCTCGCGCAGGCCTCCCCGACGGCTTCCAGAAGTGCCTGCAGGTCAAGCTCGAGATCGCCGTTGTCCGCGAGACCCGGCTCGGGGTCGAGATCGAGTCCGAATTCGATGTCCTGGTACTTTACCTTGAGGGCCCCGGCGAACCCCGCCAGACCCCGGAGTGCGCGCCTCGCCAGTTCGCTGGCGCGCGACTTCTTTTCCAGCTGGATCATGGCCAGGCGGAGGCCCGGTCCCAGCAGGGCAGGAAGCGAGCGTGACTCGGGCGCTTCGACACGTGTGACCAGCATGCCCTTCGACTCGGCGTACTCGCTGGATTTCAGCAAGAGAACGGTCTTGCCGACCCCCCGGAGGCCGACTGCGAGCACGCTCTTGGCGGGACGACGCATGCGCGCCCTCTCGAGCGCGATCCGGATCCGATCCATGAGATCTTGCCGGCCCGCCAGTTCGGGTGGAGGCATCCCTGCGCCGGGAGAATAGGGGTTGAGGATCGGATCCATCGGTGCCGCCGTTTATACGAAGGTTAGCGAGTTTATCTTGACGGGATAATATCGCTAAACTTGCTATAAATTCCAAGCGGAGCGGCGTGGAGAAGCTGCAGCGACGAGCGACAACCTCGAGTCTCGGTCCCCAATCAACGTTCAGGGGCGGTCAGGACCTTCTCTGCTTGCGCAGCCTCGGCCTCGCGTCGCCGAACCGCCTCGGCGCGGGCCAGCGCGACCTCCTGCGCCCGCTCCAGCGCGATCAACACATTCTTGATCGACGGCTCTCCCTCCGGGAACCTGTCCGGAGCCTGCGTTTCATCCTTCATCACGACGTCTCTCCCTGTGGATCACGAACCTGCGAAGGGAGGCAACCTATCGTGCCCGGGAGTCCGAACGAACGACGCCGGGCTTCTCGCTCGCTGGCGGCCGGTGTTGGTTGCGCGGGCGCGGCGGTTGCGGTTTCGTTCGGGGCATGAATGGACGCGGGCGGGAGACGGAGGAGGGGGCGCCGAACGCGGCCCGATCCGGTGCGTCGGACCGCGCCGGGGTGGCCGACGAGGCCGGCGGCTCCGGGGCCGACGCCGGGCGGGGGCGGCCGGTGCTGCGCTCCATCCTCGGGACGGGGCAGCGGCGCTGGCTGCGGTTCGGGCTCGGGGTCGCCGTGTTCATGCTGGCGAACACGCTCTATCTGCTCGCGAACCGGCTCGCGGACGGGCTGGGGCTCGAGTTCTTCGCGGTGGGAGAGAACTCGCTCCCCCAGCTCTTCCAGGCGATGGTGCTCACGCACACGGGTGTGGGGCTGCTGCTGGCCGCGATCATGTTCGGGTTCCTCGCCGCGCACCTCCCGACGGTGTGGAAGCGGAAGCACCGCGCCTCGATCCTGACGGGGATCGGGATGGGACTCGTGGGAGGCGTCCTCGTTCTCACCGGACTCTTCATCCTCACCGCCGCGGCGAGCCGCGAGAACAGCTGGGCGTGGTGGGCGCACGTGGGGAGCGCCGTCCTCATCGTCTCGGCCTACGCCGGGCACCGGTTGGTGAGCTACGCGCGTCCGCCGGGTGTGCGGGCCCGCCGCTTCGCGCTCGCCACCGGCGCCGTGCTCGTCGTTCTCGTCGCGTGGCACAGCCTCACCCACCGCGGGCTGCAGCTCACCCCGGAGGCCGAGGCCGCCCTCGCCCAGGGTCTGAACGAGGGCCCCGGAGGCCGCGACCGCGACGTTTCGCGCTTCGTCGATGCGGACTTCGTCCCGACCGGCCTGGTGCCGCCCGAGAGTCCGTTCTTCCCGGCCGCGACCACGACGAGCACGGGGACGTATCTGCCCTCCCGCATCATCACCCGCACGGAAGCGGGAGAGCTCGCCGCGCAGGCGGCCCGGGAGCGCGCGGCGCGCGTCCGCGCCGAGGTGGAACGGCGGGGGTTCGCGGCGGACGAACTCATCGGCGCCACCCAGTGCGTGCGCTGCCACCCCGATGTGACGGCGCAGTGGGCAACGTCCGCGCACCGCTTCGCCTCCTTCAACAACCCCTTCTATACGGCGACGATCGAGGACATGCGGGAGGGGTCGCTGGAGGCGGGGCCGGAGGTGATCGCGCACCTGCGGGAGTTCGGGCTCGAGCCGGACGCGGCCGGGCGCGTGAAGAGCAAGTGGTGCAGCGGGTGCCACGATCCCGCGCTCATGCTCGCCGGCGCCATGGACGCGCCGATCGATCCCGCCACGGTCGAGGCGCAGGCCGGGCTCACCTGCCTCGCCTGCCACGCGATCGACCGCATCCACGACAACACGGGCAACGGCAACTACAACATCGCCGACGAGCAGGAGGACCCCTACCTGTTCGCCGAGGCCGAGGCCGGGACGCTCGGCGCCTACCTGCACGACGCGGCGCTCAAGGCGAAGCCCTCCGTCCACATGGCGCAACTCCTGAAGCCGGTCCATTCGACGTCGGAGTTCTGCGCCACCTGCCACAAGGTGAGCCTCACGGAGCCGGTGAATAACTACCGCTGGCTGCGGGGGCAGAACGAGTACGACGCGTGGCACGACAGCGGGGTGGCGCGGAACGCGTCGCGCACCTTCTACCTGCCCGCGGCCGCGCGCGTGTGCCAGGACTGCCACATGCCGCCGGAGGAGGCGCCGCTGGGCGACGTCTCGGCCGAGGACGGAATGGTGCGCTCACACCGGTTCCTGGCCGTGAACACGGCGCTCCCCTTCCTGCGCGGCGACACGGCGACGATCCGCCGCACCGAGGAGTTCCTGCGGGACGAGAAGCTGCGGGTCGACATCTTCGCCATCCGGCGGGGTCCCAACGACGATCCCGAGATGGGGCTCGATCTCTCGCCTCCGAGCGTGTCTCCGGGGGAGACGGTCATGTTCGAGGTCGTGGTCCGGAACCAGGGCGTGGGCCACACCTTCCCCGGCGGGACGAACGACTCCAACGAGGGCTGGCTCGAGTTCGAACTGGTGGACGCCGAGGGGCGGCGGATCGCGATCAGCGGCGAGATCGGCGCGGACGGATACCTCGATCCGATGGCGCACTTCTTCAAGTCGGTGATCCTCGACCGCGAGGGGCGCCCCATCCAGAAGCGGAACGCGCAGGACATTCACGTGACCGCCGCGGTGAACGTGATCGGCCCCGGGAGCGCGGACGTCGCCCACTACCGGATCACGCTGCCGCCCGACCTGCCCGAGGGTTCGCTGACGGCGCGGGCGCGGCTCCTGTGGCGGAAGTTCGACCGGGCCTACACGGAGTTCGCGTTCGGCGCCAACCCGCAGGGGTTCGCGGAGTTCGACGACGTCCCGGAGCTGCCGATCACCGAGATCGCCCGCGACGAGGTCACGATCGGGGTGGGCGGCCGCGTGGACCCGGTCTCGACCGAGGAACAGGACGAGGAGATCTGGGTCCGCTACAACGACTACGGGATCGCACTCCTCATGGAGGGGAACGACCGGCTCGCCGAGCGCCCCTTCGAGCGCGTGGCGGAGTTCTTCCCGGACCGCGTGGACGGGCCGCTCAACCTGGCCCGCATGGCGCTCATCGCCGGCAACCTCGACGACGCGTTCGACAACCTCGAGCGGGCCGAAACCATCGAAGCGGGCAACCCGCGCGTGGCCTGGGTGTGGGGCGGCGCGCACCAGGAGGACGGCGCGTACGATGCCTCCGAGGCTGCGTACCTGGCGGTGCTCGACGCCTTCCCGGAGGACCGCGAGGCTTGGTTCCAGTTGGGGCGGACGCGATACCTTGCCCAGCGGTACGAGGCGGCGGTCGAGGCGTTCGACCGGACGCTGGCCATCGATCCCGAGCACCGGCAGGCGCACTACAGCCGCATGCTCAGCCTGCGGGCGCTGGGGCGCGACGAGGAAGCCGCGCTGGGCGAGGCGGCGTTCGAGCGTTACCGGATCGACGAGGCGGCGCAGGCGATCACGAGGGCCTACAGGGCGGAGAACCCCGGCGTGAACCTGATGGCACAGGATATCCGCACGCACGAACTGCGGCCGATCGCACCGGCGGGAGGCGCGGCGTCCGCGGATCGTTCGGCGGGAGGCGCGGCGTCCCCCGACCGTCCGGCGCGCGGCGGCGGAGGTCGATGAACGCTCGCCGCGCCGGACCCCTCTCGATCGGCCTCCTCGCGGCGGCGACGGCCTGCGGTCCCGACGAATCCGAGGACGCGGAGGCGCCCTCCTATACCCAGACGCGCCCGAGCTTCACGGCGCGCGAGGGCAGCGACGCGACGACGTCGATCCGTTTCACGGACGTCACGGCGGCGGCGCGGATCGACTTCGTCCACGCCACAGGCGCCTTCGGCGAGAAGTGGATGCCCGAGACCATGGGGAGCGGCGTCGTCGTGCTCGACTACGACGGCGACGGCTGGCCCGACCTCTTCTTCGTGAACAGCACGGGCTGGGAGGGGCGCGCGGAGGACCGGGGCGCCCGGTCCATGCTCCTGCGGAATCTCGGGGATGGGACGTTCCGCGACGTCACGCGCGAGGCCGGCCTCGACCGGCCCCTCTACGGCATGGGCGGGGCGGCGGCCGACTACGACGCGGACGGGGACACGGACCTCTACGTGACGGCGGTCGGGGACAACCGGCTGTACCGGAACGACGGGGGACGATTCACCGACGTGACCTCGGAGACCGGTACGGCGGGGAACGCGCCGGACGCGACGGATCCCGCCTGGTCCACGGCTTCGGCCTGGTTCGACGCCGACGGGGACGGCTGGCTCGACCTCCTCGTCTGCAACTACGTGGACTGGACGCCGGAGACCGACCTCTTCTTCACCCGCGATGGGGTGAATAAATCCTATGCGACCCCCGAGGAATACAACGGCGAGTCCTGCCGCCTCCTGCGGAACGAGCCGGCCTCGGCGGGGGTCGGCGGCTCCTCGGTTCCGGGCGCGGCGGCCCGGACCTCCGCGCGGCGCTTCCGGGACGTGACGGCCGAATCCGGCCTCGAGAACCCCGAGGGGAAATCGCTCGGCATCGTGATCGACGACTTCACCGGGAACGGCCTCCCGGACGTCGCGATCGCGAACGACACCTACCAGAACTTCCTCTATCGGAACGAGGGAGACGGGACTTTCGCCGACGTGGCGCTCGATGCGGGGGTCGCCTTCGACGAGTTCGGCCGGGCGCGGGCCGGGATGGGGGTCGACGTCGGGGACATCCTCAACCGGGGGCAACTCTCGATCGCGATCGGCAACTTCTCGAACGAGCCCGTGTCGCTGTTCACGCAGATCCAGGCGGGGCTGTTCCAGGACCTGGCCGGGTCGGCGCGGCTCACGCGGTCGACGCTCCTGCCGCTCACGTTCGGGCTCCGCTTCGCGGACTTCGATCTCGACCGCTACGTGGATCTCGTGCTCGGGAACGGCCACATCGAGCCGGAGATCGAGGCGATCCAGGGGGACGTGACCTTCGCGCAGCCGCCGCAGTTGTTCCGGAACGACGGGCGCGGGGGGTTCATCGACGCCGGCGCCATGGCGGGCGGGGGATTCGACGAGCCGATCGTGGCGCGCGGGGTGGCGACCTTCGACTACGACCGCGACGGGGATCTCGACCTGGTGATCTCGACGAACGGCGGGGCGGCGAAGCTCTTCCGGAACGATCTTGAGCCCGGTCCGGGCTGGGTGCGGTTGCGCCTGGAGGGGGCGGCGCCGAATCTCGGCGCGGTCGGGGCGACGGTGCGGGTGTTCGTGGGCGACGTGGCGCAGCGGTTCGTGGTCTCGACCGCCTCGTCGTATCTCTCGCAGTCCGAGGCGAACCCTGTGCTCGCGGGCCTGGGCGGGGCGCCGCGGGCGGACAGCGTCGTCGTCGTCTGGCCCGGAGGTGCCCGAACCGTCACCGGACCCGTTGAGGCGGGCGCGGCACTCACAATCCGCGAGTAGCCTTCCGCCGGCGCGGCGGCGGCCGTCGCGAGGGCGATGGCATCTGGCGCGAGCGCCGTCCGAAACCGATCATTCGTCCGCCAAGACCCGCCTCCAGGAGACCGTCCGCGATGACCCCATCGAGCCCCGCGCGCCTCGCCGCCGCCCTCCGTCCCGCCACGCCGCAGCCCGCCCTGCTCTTCGTGATCGCGTGCGCCGCCGCCGTCTTCGCCGGCACTCCGGTCGCGGGCCAGTCGGGCTCGTTCGGCCACTCGGTGCTGATCCACGAAGGCGAGCTCCTCGTAGCCGAGCCGACCACCAACTTCCGCCCCGGTGCCGTGTATGTGTACACAAGAGGAGAGGAGGGGTGGATGGAGTCCGGCGTGATTCGCGGGCCGGACCCCGAGATCGCCGATGGCTTTGGCACGGTGCTGGCCGCCGCCGGCGACCATCTCTTCGTCGGCATGCGCGGGACCGGCATCCAGATCTTCGGGCGTGGCGAGGGCGGCGGATGGGTATGGCGGGACGCGATCACGGCCGATGAGGTCCGCGGTCTTTCACCGGACTGCCGCTTCGACGGCTATTGCGGGACCGACTTCGGATTGGCGCTGGCGGCGGAGGGCGAGTGGCTGATGGTGGGCACGCCCGACCCGGCCGATGGTCCGGGCGGAGGAGGGCCGGACGTCCGGGACGATGCCGGTGCGGCGGGCACGATCCACGCGTACCGGCGCGGCGCCGACGGCCGGTGGACGAAGCGGACGGAGTTGCGCCCTTCGGGCGGCGGCCCGGGCGACCGCTTCGGAGCGGTGGTGGCCTTCACGGAACGCGGCTTGCTCGTCGGTGCTCCGGGCTGGGGTCCGCGGATCGAGGGAGGCGGCGAGGCCCGGGGCGAGAGCCGCGAGGGGACGGGCCGCGTCTACCGCTTCGACCTGAGTGGGGACGGCTGGACGGAAACCGGATCGATAGGGTCGGCGGAAGGCGCGGGCTCCGGCTTCGGTATCGCGCTCTCCGCAGAGGGCGACCGGCTTCTGATCGGCGCGCCGGGCGCGGACGCCGATCGCGGGGCGGTCCTCGTGTACGCCTGGGAGGTCGGCTCCGGTTCGTGGGTGGCCGAGGAGCGGATAGTGCTCGAAGGCGGCGCAGAGGGCGACCGCTTCGGCGCGGCGGTCGCCTTCTCCGGACCCGACGTGTGGGTGGGCGCGCCAACGGAGCGCGAGAACGAGACCGGTGCCGTCCTGGTCTACGAGGCCGAAGCGGACGGCACCCTTCCCCGGCGGCCGCGCCGCATCGCCCTCCCTCGCGAAGAGACGGTGGAGCGCGACCGTTTCGGCGGACTGGTGGTCGCGGACGGAGCGCTCGCGGCGGTTGGAGCGCCCGGCATGCACCATCAGTCGGGCTCCGTCCACCTCTTCGAGGACAGCGGCCCCGGCTGGGCGGCGGCGGGCATGCTCGCAAGCGCCCCCGATGCCCTCGAGCCCATGGTCGGCGAGGAGCGCCGCTGCGTGGAGGGCAGCGTCGGCCCCTTCGATTGCAGCGAAGTCGAGCTGCTCGCGTTCATTCCCAACTCCATTCTGCGGGCCGAGGGCAGCGCCCGGGGCGTCCGCGCCAACGACAACTGGGGGTGGACCGACCGAGAGACCGGGCGCGAGTACGCGCTGGTGGGACGCAACGACGGCACCTCGTTCATCGACCTGTCGGATCCCACCCGTCCGGTCCTGGTCGGCGATCTGCCCAAACCCGACGGCACGCCCCCGTCGCAGCTGTGGCGCGACATCAAGACGTACAAGGACCACGCCTTCATCGTGGCCGACGGAGCGGGCGACCACGGCATGCAGGTCTTCGACCTCACCCGCCTGCGCGACGTGGCGCCCGGCGACATGCCCGCGCTCTTCGAGCCCGACGTCCACTACCGTGGGGTGGCGAGCTCGCACAACATCGTGATCAACGAGGAAACCGGGTTCGCCTACGCGGTGGGCAGCGGCGCGGGGCGCGAATCCTGCGGCGGCGGTCTTCACATGATCGACATCAACGATCCCCGGAATCCCGAGTTCGTTGGGTGCTTTCAGGAGGACGGCGGCACCCACGACGCGCAGTGCGTGCTCTATCGGGGTCCCGACGAACGATACGAGGGGCGCGAGATTTGCCTCAACTCGAACGGACGGTACTTTCAGATCGCCGACGTGACCGACAAGGAGAACCCCTACGCGGTGTCTCGCGCGACGTCACCCAATGCCGCCTACATCCACCAGGGCTGGCTCACTCCCGATCACCGCTACTTCTATCAGGACGACGAGTCTGACGTGATCTCCGGCGCGGTCGAAACCACGCGGACATTGATTTGGGACTTGAGCGACCTGGAGGATCCGGTGCTTGTCAACCAGTTCATGGGCTCGCTTCCCGCCAGTGCCCACAATCTCTACCTGAAGGACGGCTTCGCGTATCAGGCCAACTACCGCTACGGCCTCCACGTGCTCGACATCTCCGATCCCGTGAACCCGCGCGAAGTGGGCTTCTTCGACACGGCCCCGTATCAGGAGGGTCCGGGCTTCGGCGGGGCGTGGAGCACGTATCCGTTCTTCGAGAGCGGCACCATTATCGTCACGAGCATGCGCGAGGGGCTCTTCGTGCTCAGGAAGAGGGTGCGGCCGGTAAGTTAGGGCAGTATCGGGCTTTCCGGCGGGGCGGTTCGTGTAATTCCATGGACGGGAGGAGTGTGCGGTGACGGAACCGAAGCGGTCTGGCAGTCCGGCCCCGATCCGAGTTCGCGGGTTGACCTTCCTCGCGCTGATCGTTGGCTGCGGGGAGGCGGGGGCGCCCGTGCCGGAGGCTTCCTTGGCCGAGATTCTCGCCACGCGGGGGACGGCGGACGCGGCGCTTCAGCAGGACCGCCTGGAGGACGCACGGTCCGACTACCAGCGCCTCGTCGAGATGGCGCCGGCGGAGGCGGCGGGGTACGCGGGACTCGGCCTCACGGCGCTCAAGGCGGCGGACTACGAGGCGGCCGAGGAGAACCTTCTCGAGGCGCGCGAGCGGGCGCCGGACGATCCGGAGCTGACGCTGGCGCTCGCCACGCTGCGGACCGAGACGGGCGATTTCGGGGAGGCGCGGGCGCTGCTGGACGAGACGCTGGCGGCGGACCCGGGCCACGCGCGCAGCCTGTGGGGGTTGGCGGAGGTGGAGGCCCGGGCGGCGGGAGTGGACTCGGACGCCCGCGCGGACGTTCTGGCGCGCCTGGCGGCGGCCGCGCCGGGCAACCTGGCCGCCCTCGCCGCGCTCGCCGATGCGCAACTCGCGCGCGGCGAACTCGACGCCGCCCTGGGCACGATCGAGAGTCTGCGGCAGGTCGCCCCGGACTTCCGCCCCGGGCCGCGCGCGGCCTTCGAGGCCGCCGAAGATGCCCTCCTGGATGGCGACGCATCGACGGCGATCGGCCAATTCGCGGATTTCCGCGCGGCGTTCGAGGTCACCTCGCCCTACCAGGCGAGCCTCGACGAACTGAGGCAGCCGGGCGGCCCCCTCGCGGGCGTCGCCGCACTCGACTTCAGCTTCCTCGTCTCCCTCCGCGTCCAGGAGCCCGAGGCCGTGCTTGCCTCCCTCCGCTACACGAACGCGTCGACCCTCGCCGGGCTGGTGGGCATCCTGCCGGCGCACGACGGAACCCCTCCCCCCGCCACGATCGCAACGGGCGACTTCGATGGCGACGGCGACGAAGACCTTCTCTGGAGCCACAGCGGGATAGGGCGCGTCCTTCGCATCGACCTCGGCCGCTACGTGGACACCTCCGGTGATCTCGGCACCCTTGACGCGGGGGAGGCAGAGGCGGCGGCGATCTGGGTCGATTTCGACGACGATCGCCGTCTCGACGTGTGGTTCGCGGGGCGCTCGCCGCGCGCGTACCACAACGACCCAGCCGGAGGTTTCCGGGAGATCGCGCTCCCATCGGCTGCCACGGGGGAGGCGGGCGGCGCGGCCAATGACGTCTTCGCGGCGGATCTGGACCAGGACGGCGACCTCGACCTGTTCGAACCGCACACCGGTGCGAACCGCCTCTTCCGCAACAACGGCGACCTCACCTTCGCGGAGATGGCGGTCGACTTCGGACTCGCCGGCCCGGCGGACGCCGACACGCGCGACGCGGCCTTCGGGGACCTCGACAATGATCGCGATCTCGACATTGTCCTCGCGGAAGGCTCGGGCGGCCTCCGCCTGCTCGACAACGAGCGCGCGGCCACCTTCGCCGACCGCACCGACCGTCTCGGCGCGGAGGGCGAGGCGGCTGCGGAGGAAGCGCTGGCCGTGGCGGTCGGCGACGTGAACGGCGACGGCCGGCTCGATATCGTGGCCGCCGGAGGGGACCGCGTTCGCCTCCTGCACGGATCGGCCGACGATTTCGCGCTCGCGGCGACGGTGCCGCTGAACGGTCTCGTCCCGCGCGACCTGCTCCTGGTCGACTTCGACAACGACGGTCGGCTGGACCTCGCCGTCGCCGGCTCGCCCCCGGGTCCGGCCTCGGGCGTTGGCTTCACGACTGGCCCCGGGTTGCGGCTCTTCCGCAATGAAGGGAATGGGCGCCTCGTGCCGGCCGACGAGTTTCTCCCCGATGTTGCCTCGGGAGATTTCCGTGATGTCCGTTCGTTCGATTACAACGAGGACGGCGACGCCGACCTTCTCCTCCTCGGTGGTGACGGGCACCCAACCCTCTTCCGTAACGACGGCGGGAACGCGAACCACTACTTCCGACTCGACCTCGCGGGACTCGGCGAGGGAAGCCGCAAGAACAACCGCTTCGGGATCGGGGCGCGCGTCGAGGTGCGGGCCGGAGACCTCTTCCAGGTCCACACCGTCACGGACCCCACCACCCTCATCGGCCTCGACGGCCGCCTGAAGGCCGATGTCGTCCGCGTGTACTGGCCGAACGGCGTCCCGCAGGACCTCTACTTCCCGGGCACGGACCAGGACCTCGTCGAGGAGCAGACGCTCAAGGGTTCGTGCCCCATGCTCTACGTGTGGGACGGCGACGGGTTCGAGTTCGTGGGCGACATGATGTGGAAGAGCGCGCTCGGCATGCCCCTCGGCATCCTCGGCGGCGGCCAGCGCGCCTACGCCCCCGCCTTCCCCTCGCAGGAGTACCGGCGCCTCCCCGACGGCGTGCTCCAGCCGCTGGACGGCGAGTACGTGATGCAGATCACCGAGGAACTGTGGGAGACGATCTACGTGGACGGCGTGAACCTCGTCGCCGTCGACCATCCCTCCGAGATCGACGTGTACGTGAACGAGGCCTTCATCCCCCCCGCGCCCATCGACCTCGAACTGTGGCGGGTGGGCGAACGGCACGCCCCGGTCTCGGCCACGGACGAGAACGGACGCGATCACCGCGAGGCGCTCGCCGAACGCGACTTCGACTACGTCTCGTCCTTCCGCCCCGGCCGCTTCCAGGGGATCGCCGAGCCGCACGAACTCATCCTCGACCTCGGCCCCGAGGCCGCGTCCGGCGATGTCACCCTCTTCCTCACCGGTTGGATTTTCCCCACCGACGCAAGCATCAACGTGGCGATGGGCCAGTCGGACGCTCTCGCGCCGCACTTCCCGGAACTCGACGTGATGGGCCCCGGCGGCGAGTGGCAGCCCGCCATCCCCGGCCTGAGCTTCCCGTCGGGCAAGGACAAGACGGTCGTCGCCGACCTGCGCGGTCTCTTCCCGACGGACGACCGAAGAGTGCGAATCCGCACGAACCTCATGGTCTACTGGGACGAGGCCTTCTTCACGACCGGCCCCGCCCACCCGGGTGCGGCCGAGGCGCGCGTGACGTCGCTGGCGCCCCGGAGCGCGGACATCCACTATCGCGGTTTCGCGCGCGAGTTCAGGAAGGGCGGCCGCTACGGCCCGCACTGGTTCGACTACGATTCCGTCACGGTCGAGCCCCGCTGGCACGACCTGTTCGGCCTCTACACCCGCTTCGGCGACGTGACCGACCTCGTGGCCGAGGGCGACGACCGCTACGTGATCCAGAACGCCGGCGACGAGATCACCCTCCGCTTCGATGCCGAGGCGTTTCCCGCGCTGCCCGAGGGCTGGGGGCGCACCTTCCTCATCTACTCCGACGGCTGGGTGAAGGACGGCGACCTCAACACCGCCACCGGCGACCGCGTCGTACCCCTCCCGGCCCGAACGCTGTCCGGCTATCCGCCGTCCCCCGAGGAAGGACGCGCCGAAGCCCCCGAAGCGGAACTCGCCGACTACCTCACCCGCGTGATCCCGCCCCGGGAGGACCGATGAGCAACGTCGTTTTCGACTGCGTCCTATGGCGCTGGGAGTGAGACGATTGCGGGACGAGGGGGGTGAACTGACGAAGTTGCACGACCCCTAACGGGCAGGTACCCTGAGGGTGAGATTCAACAGGCCCCTGCGCGCCGGGTCGACCGTATAACGGTCGGCTAATCCAAACGGACGCAGGGGCCGTTCATTTGTGGCGAGGTTCGCCCGAGGCAAGGGTCCGGCACCACTGGCTCCGGACGACCTGCGGCCCCGCTTCGAGCAGAAAGGCGTCGACATGCGGATCGGTCTGGACATCGCGTCTCTCGCGCTCAAACGCCTCGTTACTGATGTCGCGGTCGTCACTCGGGACTCCGATATGGTCCCGGCATTCAAGCTCGCCCGGCGCGAGGGATTGCAGGTACACCTGGATCGTCTGGGCGTAGGGCGGTGCGAAGAGCTGTGCATCCACTCCGACACTGTGATCGGTTGAGGAGCGAGGCGGAGCCGGACGAGGCTAATCGTGTCTCGGCAAACACCGCGATCCATTCACGCCAATGCTCCATGCCGCAATCCGCGCACTTGTCGCCTTCTCGAGCCGGTAGTAGCCACGACGCGGAGATGTGATGACGAAGCCGCGGACAGGCTTCCCATGTTTCGCCAGCCAGCGACACGCGAAGTAGATCGCGGAACCCTTCCCGCCGCGCCGCCCGGCGTACCCGTGCTCGAGTACATGGGCCACCGCGTCGTGGAGTCGGACTTCCTGGTTCTGACCACCCAAGGCGATCAAGCCCAGTACCAATGCATCGTCCCTGAAGAGCCCCCCGTAGCCCTCGGTTTCCGCTGGCTGAGACACCTCATGGTCCGCGACGACCGGCGGCGGCGAGCGTGAGTCATCGCTCGGGTCCCTGCTGCTCAGTCGCGGCTGCGTGATGTGTTTCGGCCGCTGACTGCCGCGCCACGACGGATGTACCAGGACGTGCCACTCGATCTCAGGCGCGATGGAATCACGGACTTGCCGGAACCGAGCCTTGTCGAAGGCCGCGCTCTGGAACACGACGACGTGCGGCGCAAGCACCCGCACTTCCTGCAGGAACAACGCCGTTTCGAGGTGTCGGTCGACGTGCTTGCGATCCTGCCCGCCACCCTTGTTCCGTCGGCCGATCGTGACCCACTTGTAGAAGTTCGTCAGGGCGACATGGGAAAGCGGATTGCTTCCGAGTGCGTAACCGGCTCTCAAGATCGCCCGGCATGTCTGATCGCGGTCCTTGACCCGGTCCCACTCGTGACTTGGGAAGGCGTACTTCAACGCCGTGAAGTAGGTGCCCGCGATGTGAGGGTTGAGCGAAGGCAGAGGCTTGCACTCGATCGCTTGGCGCCTCTCCTCGAAGTGCTGGAGCCGACCCGGCGTCTCGTCTGACCCGATGTCGAGTCCGACGACGAGCAGCCGCTTCACATCCGGATCCGTGCCGTACAGCGAGCCGATGTACGGATAGGTCGCGAACTTCCGGTCAGCTTGCCGCGGCGTCGTCCCCGTCTCCGGATCGATCTCAATGTCGCGAAAAAAGTGCCGGTAAGCGGCTTCCACCCGCTTGCGGTATTGGATTGTCAGGAGTCGGGGCGGAAGACGTCCCGCAGATCGATGGTGCCGAGGCGCTCCGAGCCGAGCCGCACGGGGAGCGTTGTCGTGTGGCGCTCGTGCTCGGGATCTTCACCGAAGCGCCACACATCCACGGCGTTCGCGTCCGGATCGACGATCCAGTACTCGGGCACGCCGTGGCGCTCGTACAGGTCCCGCTTCTTGCTCCGGTCGCGGCGGGCCGTGGAGGGGGAGAGGATCTCGGCCACCAGATCGGGCGCGCCCCGGATCCAGTCCTTCCCCACGATCCCCCTCCGCTCGGCGGACACGAACATCAGGTCGGGCTCGACTCCCTCGCCCGTGACCGGGAACTCAACCCCGACGGGTGCCCAGAACAGCTCTCCGCGTTCTGCCTTCACGAGCAGAGGATCGAGGGCGCGGAAGAGCCGTCTGGTGATGCGGTGGTGGCGGATCGAGGGTGCGGGGGTCACGTACAGCTTGCCCCCGATGACCTCGTAACGGTTGCCGTCGTCCGGCATTCGCTGGGCGTCGAGCCAGGTGACGGGTGCGGTCGAGGATTGCGGCATGGTCTGCACATCATAGCTCCGGGCGGGGGTGAAACCAAAGTCCAACCCCACGGTCCGGCCCCTGCTCATCCAGCTCTCAACTGCAATGCCGCCCCTCTGGCGACGGGGCGGAATGAGCCGCGAGCAATTCCGGCTCGACGCTCCCGCTCGACGCCCCGCACCTACGAGGCATACCGTGACTCGGTATGACGCATCGTTGTGTTGCTCATGGAGATCGGGATATGGACCTGCGGGAGCCTCAAGTGACGACCGAAGCGAACCACGGAGCGGAGAGTCGGGGATGAAGGAAGCCGTCAACCTGGAGGAGAAGTTCGGCCTGCTGCCCGACTACTGGCAGCCGCGCGTCGTCGCCGAACTCAACGATTACCTGTTCAAGATCGCGCGGGTGAAGGGCGAGTTCGTGTGGCACGACCACGCGGATACGGACGAGGCGTTCTTCGTCCTCGAGGGCACCCTCCGCATCGACCTCCCGGACGGCGCCGTCGAGATCGGCCCCGGCGAACTCTACGTCGTCCCCCGCGGCGTGAAGCACCGCCCGGTCGCCGAGGAGGAGGTGAAGCTGATGCTCGTCGAACCCCGCGGCGTCGTGAACACCGGCGACGAACGCGGCGGCCTCACCGCCGAGTCGGACGTCTGGATCTGAAGATCAGAGGTCCGGCGCGAACACGGCTTCCAGGTCGATCGAGCCGACCTCTTCGGTTCCGAGTCTGACCGGGAGGGTCTCCGCAAAGCGTTCGTGCTGGGGATCCTCCGCGAACCGCCACGCGTCAACGGTGTTCTCGTCCGCATCCACGACCCAGTACTCGCGCACGCCTTGACGCTCGTAGAGGCGGAGCTTGAGGCCCCGGTCGCGGCTGGCGGTGGAAGGTGAGAGGATCTCGACGACGAGGTCCGGTGCGCCCGTGAGCCCCGCGTTCGTGATGAGTCCGCGCCGCTCGTTGGAGACAAACAGCAGGTCGGGCTGCACACCTTCTCCGGTGGCGGGGAACTCGACGCCGAAGGGGGCGGGCACTACGACCCCGTGCCCGGGTTGTTCCAGAACCTCGTCGAGCGCCTTGCCGAGCCGGTGGCTTACGCGCTGATGACGGAACGTCGGGGCGGGGGTCATGTAGCTACTGCCCTCGATCGCCTCGTAGCGATTGCCGTCGTCCGGCATCTGCTGGACGTCCTGCCACGTGATCGAGGGGATTTGCATGGTCGACACATCATAGCTCCGGGCGGGAGTCGTCTCCAAGTCCGCCCCTATGGTCGCCGGCTTCATCATCCCGCTCTCAACGGAGCGCCGCCTACCGCTTCGGTGGACCACCGCTTCGCGGAACCGGAACAGGTCTCGCGAGAAAACGACCTCCAGGTCGACCGCGCCCACCTGATCCGCCCCAAGCCGAACGGGTAGCTCCGTCCTGAAGCGCTCTTCCTCCGGCTCCTCCCCGAACCGCCACACGTCGACCACGTTCCGGTCGGGATCGACGATCCAGTACTCGCGAACTCCCTGCCTCCTGTACAAGTCGAGCTTGATCCCGCGATCCCGGTCTTCCGTCACGGGAGAAGTGATCTCGATCACCAGGTCCGGTGCGCCGACGAGCCAGTTCTCCGTGATGATCCCCCGCCGTTCGTTGGACACGAACATGAGGTCCGGCATGACGCCTTCGCGCGTCTCAGGGAACTCGACGGCCGTCATGGTGATGAACATCTCGCCGTATCCCTGATCGTCCAGGATGTCGCCCAGCGCCGTGAGGAGACGCCCGCTGACAATCTGGTGGCGCGTGCTCGGAGCCGGCGTGCCGTACAACTCGCCATCGACCGCTTCGTGGCGACGTCCGTCCTCCGGCATCAGGAGGGCATCCTGCCAGGTGATGTAGGGAAGTGACATGGTCTACTCACGATAGGCCTGCTGGCGGACCGCAGCCACTTTCGAGTCGCGGCCTCCGGTGGCTCTGGGCGGGGCGGACGGGTCTTGTCAGCCGGGCTTGCCCGGCGCACCGTGCTTGCCCGGCACATTCCCGGCATTCGTTCAGCTCAACCCGGCGAGGCACAACATGCGCGTCCGACCTTTCTGCGCGTTCTTCGCGCTTCTCATCCTCTCGCTTCCGGCCGTCGCGCCGCTGGCGGCGCAGGCCGCTCCCGATCCGGCGGCCTACGAAACGCTCCGGTGGCGGAACATCGGTCCCGAGGGGAATCGCTTCAGCGCGGCGGCGGGGATCCCCGGCCAGCCGTACACCTACTACGTGGGCGCGGCCTCGGGCGGGATCTACAAGACGACGGACGGCGGCGTGAACTGGGACGAGATGTTCGACGACCAGCCGGTGCAGTCGATCGGCTCGCTCGCCGTCTCTCCGACGGACCCCAACATCGTCTGGACGGGGACGGGGGAAGGGAAGATCCGCAGCCACGTCTCGGTCGGGCAGGGCGTCTACAAGTCGACGGACGCGGGGGAGACGTGGACCCTCATGGGACTCGAACCCACGGGGCGGATCCCGCGGCTCGTCATCCACCCCGCGAACCCGGACATCGTCTACGTGTGCGCGTTGGGCCACTCCTACGGGCCGCAGCCGGAGCGGGGCGTCTACCGGACGACGGACGGCGGAGAGAGCTGGGAGCACGTCCTCTTCATCGACGAGGACACGGGGTGCTCGGACATCGCGATGGATCCGACGAACCCGCGCATCCTCTTCGCGGGCACGTGGCAGCTCGAGATCCACACCTGGGGGCGCACGAGCGGCGGCCCGGGCGGAGGTCTGCACGTGTCGCGCGACGGCGGGGATACGTGGGAGAAGCTGAACGGGCCGGACAACACGATCGGCCTGCCGAAGAAGCCCGTGGGCAAGGTGGCCGTGGCGGTCGCGCCCTCGAACCCGCAGCGGATCTACGCGATGCTGGAGACGGGGGACGGGATTCCCTGGGACGGCGAGCCGACCGAGGACGGCCAGCTGTGGCGCTCGGAGGACGGGGGCCGCACGTGGTCGCTCATCACGCGCAACCGGAACGCAATGGGGCGGCCGCACTACTACTCGCGCGTCGTGATCTCGCCGGATGACGAGGACGAGGCCTACTTCCTCACCGCCTCCTTCACGGTGTCGACGGACGGCGGGCGGACGCTGGATGTGACGCCGCGTCCGCAGGCGCCCGGCGGCGATCACCACGACATGTGGATCGACCCCACGAACCCGGACCGCATGATCGTGGCGCACGACCAGGGGCTCTCGATTTCGATCAACCGCACGAAGACGTGGTTCCGGCAGCGGCTCACGAACGCGCAGATGTACCACGTGACGGTGGACAACGCGGTCCCCTACAACGTGCTCGGGAACAAGCAGGACGAGCCGACCTATCGCGGCCCCAGCAACAGCCGGATCCTCGGCGTGCGGGGCATCAACCACATCCCGCGCGGCATGTGGCACCACGTGGGGGGCGGCGAGAGCGGCTTCGCCACCCCGGACCCGACCGACCCCGACATCGTGTGGTCCTCGGCCTCGGGGTCGGGGATGGTGGGAGGGATCGTCGTCCGCTACGAGGAGGAGCGGCGGCAGTACCGCGCCGTCGAGGTGTGGCCCGAGCAGAGCCGGGGGCCGGCCTCCGGCGTGCGCTACCGCTTCATCTGGGACGCGCCGGTCCACATCTCCCCGCACGACAACGAGACGGTCTACGTGGGGAGCCAGCACGTGCACCGCACGCGGAACCGCGGGCAGAGCTGGGAGGTGATCAGCCCGGACCTGACGCTGAACGACCGCAGCCGGATGGGCCTCTCGGGCGGGCTCACGGGCGACAACATCGGCGTGGAGTACGCGGGCACCGTGTTCGGCATCGCGGAGTCGCCCATCGAGGCGGGCCTCATCTGGGCGGGCACGAACGACGGCAAGCTCCACATCACGCGAGACGGCGGGGAAAACTGGACGGACGTGACGGGCAACGTCACCGGGCTGCCGGAGTGGATCGGCGTGCGCAGCATCGCGCCCTCGCGCTACGACGCGGGCACCGCCTACATCGCGGCGGACGGCCACCAGGTGAACATCCGCGACCCGCACGTCTACCGGACGCGCGACTTCGGCGCCTCGTGGGAGAGGATCGTCGACGGCATCCCGCCCAGCATGCTCAGCTACACGAAGATCATCATCGAGGACCCGGTGCGGCAGGGACTGCTCTACGTGGGGACGGAGAACGCGATCTACGTCTCCTTCAACGACGGGGACGACTGGCAGCCGCTGCAGAACAACCTGCCGGCGGCGCCCGTGTCGGGGATCGTCATCCAGGAGCACTTCAACGACCTCGTCGTGGGCACGTACGGGCGCGGGTTCTGGATCTTCGACGACCTGTCGCCGATCCAGCAGTTGACGCCCGAGGTGATGGCGTCGGCCTCGCACCTGTTCGCGCCGCGCGACGCGTACCGCTTCCGGCCGATTACGCCGCCCTCGATTCCGTACGACGACCCCACGATCGGAGAGGATCCGGAGTACGGGGCCTCGATCAACTACTGGCTCGCGGGGGAGACCTCCGAGACGCCGACGATCGAGATCCTGGATGGGTCGGGGGCGGTCGTGCGCACGCTGGAGGCGCCGAACCGCGCGGGCGTGAACCGGATCCACTGGGACCTGAGGGACGAGACCAACGAGCCGATCCGGATGCTCACGTCGCCGATGTATGCCGAGCACATCGAGGTCGGGGAAGAGGGACGGCCGGCGCCGGGAGGGGCGCAGATCTCGGTGCTGATGCCGCCGGGACAGTACACGGTGCGGCTCACGGTGGACGGGGCGACGCACGAGCAGCCGCTCACGGTGCTGAAGGACCCGCATTCGGCGGGGACGGAGGCGGACATCGCCGAGCAGCTCGCCTTCATCCGCGAGGTGCGCGAGGACGTCGTGCGGGCGGGCGAGGCCGTGCACCGCGTGGAGGCGATGCGCGTCCAGCTCGGGACGCTGTCGCGGTTCGCGGAGGACGAGGAACTCTCCGCGTCGGTCGAGGATCTGAGGCAGAAGCTGATCGAGCTGCAGGAGACGATGGTCGACCTGCGCCTCACGGGGCAGGGCCAGGACGGGGTGCGCTTCGAGGCCCGGCTCCTGCAGAAGCTCGGCTACCTGGTCGGCGCACTGGCGATCGCGGACTTCCAGCCCACGGACCAGCAGGTGGAGGTGAAGGCGCTGCTGCGCGAGCAGCTCGAGGCGCACCTGGCCGAACTGGAGGACCTGGTGAGGACGGACGTCGCGGCGCTCAACGAGACGCTGCGCGGGCTCGGCATGCTCATCATCACCGACGACGCCCCATGATAGACCGTCGAGGCTTCATCGGAGCCACCGTTGCTGGAGGACTCGGTGCGGTGGCCGCGGCCTCGGGCTGCGCGCCTGAGGGTGGGTCCGACGACCCCGCCGCCGGCGCGGCTGGCGACGCGGGCGCCGCAGCGGCGGTGCCGCCCTTCGAACTGGACGAGGTGACGGTCGACGAGCTCCAGGCGAGCATGGCGTCGGGCGAGCGCACGGCCCGCTCGATCGCGGAGATGTACCTGGAACGCATCGAGGCGCTGGACGGCCAGGGACCGGAACTGCGCTCGATCATCGAGACGAACCCCGACGCGCTCGCGATCGCGGACGAACTCGACGCCGAGCGCGCGGCGGGGCACGTGCGCGGGCCGCTGCACGGCATCCCGGTCGCGCTGAAGGACAACATCGACACGCACGACCGGATGACGACGACGGCGGGGTCGCTCGCATTGGAGGGCTCCATCCCGCCGCAGGACTCGTTCGTGGCCGCGCGGCTGCGCGAGGCCGGGGCCATCGTCGCGGCCAAGGCGAATCTCTCGGAATGGGCCTATTTCCGAGGAATCAGGGCGACGAGCGGCTGGTCGGCGCGCGGCGGCCAGTGCCGGAACCCCTACGCGCTCGACCGGAACCCGTGCGGTTCGAGTTCGGGCTCCGGCGTCGCGGCGTCGGCGAACCTCTGCGCGCTCACGGTGGGGACGGAGACGGGCGGTTCCATCATGTGTCCCTCGTCGAGCAACGGCATCGTGGGCATCAAGCCGACGGTCGGACTGTGGAGCCGGGCCGGGGTCATCCCCATCTCCCATTCGCAGGACACGGCGGGACCCATGTGCCGGACCGTTCGCGACGCGGCCGCCCTGCTCGGCGCCTGCACGGGCGTGGACCCGCGAGATCCGGCCACCGCCGCGAGCGAGGGCCGCGCGCACGCCGACTATACACAGTTCCTCGACCCGGCCGGGCTTCAGGGCGCCCGCATCGGCGTCGTGCGCAGCTTCCCCGGCTTCGACCCGCGCGTGCTGGCGCTGTTCGACGAGGCGATTGAGGCCATGCGGGCCGAGGGCGCGGTCATCGTGGATCCGGCCAACATGGACGCGGCGGCGTGGAACGACCCTCTTTCGCTCGTGCTGTTGGAATACGAGTTCAAGGCCGGCCTCAACGCCTATCTCGCCGGCCTGGGTCCGGACGCACCGGTGAAGAGTCTGGCCGAAGTCATCGAGTTCAACGAGCGAAACGCCGAGCGGGAGATGCCGCATTTCTGCCAGGAGCGTCTGATTGCGTCCGAGTCCAGGGGGCCGCTCACGGACCCCGAATACTTGAACGCCGTCGCCACCATCCAGCGCGCGAACCGGGAAGATGGCATCGACCGGCTGGCGCGGGAGCACGACCTGGATGCGATCGTCGCTCCGACGCGCGATCTCCCGTGGCCGACCGACCACATCAAGGGGGACAGGCTCGACGGCGGATCGTCCGCCGCGCCCGCCGCGATCGCCGGCTATCCCGACATCACCGTGCCGATGGGCTTCGTGCGCGGACTCCCGGCGGGCGTCTCGTTCTTCGGGCCCGCCTGGACGGAGCCCACGCTGCTGCGGATCGCCTACGCCTACGAGCAGGCCACGAACCAGCGCCGTGCCCCGACGTTCGCTACGACCCTCGGCTGAACGAAGCCCGAAGTTGCTTCGGGTGCCTGCTCGCCAGTAGGCTCCACCCTCAGATACCCGCCGGCAGCGTGCTGTCGGCTCAAGGGCCGCTCCTTATGGGGCGGCCCTTGCTTTTTTGGGGTGACGACCGCCGTTAGCCTCCGCGTACGAGGGCGATGCCGCCGTTGACCGTACCCAACGTGATCTCGGGGCCGCCGTCGCCGATCTCGCCGGAGGCGGACCTCGGTCCCCAGCGCCCGCGGATCGTGAGCGGGAACTCCGTGTCGATGGCGCCGTTGACCGTCCGGATTGAGACATCCGCATCGATCCCAGCGGGCAGGACGAGCCGGATTCCCCCGTTTACCGTGACGAAACGGAGATCGTCCGAGGGCTGACTCGCCAGCCGCGCCTCGATCGAACCGTTGACCGTGGTTGCGGACACCGGCCCCGCCCCCGCGACCGAGATGTTCCCGTTGACGGTTCGCGCCTCTACTTCGTCGGAGATGTCCTGCGTTTCGATCTCCCCGTTCACGGTCCGCGCCTCGAGGTCGACTCCAGGCGGGACCTCGACGGTGAAGTGGACCTTCACATCGTTGTCGCGGACGTTCATCTCGTAGTCGCCTTCCCGCCCGCACCGGTTCGGGTCGCGCCCGCGCCTCGACGGGTAGACGGCGCAGATGAGAACGCCGCGCCGGTCCTCGACGACCTCGATGCGGACCGCGTCCGGATCGTCGTCGTCCCACTGCTTCGTGGCACGAACGCGGACTTGGCCGCCGCTCGCCGCACTCGCCACGATCGAGCCGTTCACGCCCCGGATCGTGACCGCGTCTCCGGGATCCACCGACCCCTGCCATTCGAAGTCCTGGGCCCGCGCTTCCACCGCCCCCAGGCACACAAGCCATGCCGCCGCCGCGGCGAGTTGTCGCACTGTATTCCGCATCATGCTGCTCCCGATTTCGTGGGTTACTGGCTATTCGATTGAGTTCGTAGCTAGTCGAGGTCGGGGGTACGCTCGCCCGGTCGGACGAGAAGGATGTCTCCGTCGAACGACTTCAGCGTCACGGCGGCCGAGCCGTCGCCGACCGTGAACTCTCCTCCGCGCACGCTGCCTCCCCGGAACTGGATGGGGAACGAGGGGTCGAGTTCTCCGTCGAAGGTGGACACGGAGATGCGCGCGCCGGCGTTCTCCGGAACGGCGAACGTCACATCGCCATCGTGGGTGCTGAGCGAGTACGTGCCGTTGCCGTGAAGGGTGCCGTCGTACCAGACGTCGCCGTCCACCGTGGCGACGGAGATGGCGCGCGTATCGGCGTTCGTGACGATGATGTCGGCGTCGATGCCGCTGATGCTCATGGCTCCCGCGACCTGATCGAGCCACACGTCGCCGTCGGTCACGCTGACCGTCGCGGCTCCGGCGTTCGATATCCTCACGGAGCCGTCCAGCGTGGCAACGCTGACGCCGCCGGCGCCGTCGATCTCCACGTCTCCGTCGGCCGTCCTCACGGACACGGAGCCGCCGACGATGCCGGCGACCGTGACGTCGCCCTCCTGTCCGACCACGCTCACGTCGACGTCCTCGGGGAGGTAGATGAGGAGGTCCGCGCCGTCGCCACTCGGGCTCGAGCCGAGCCGGATCGTGCCGCCCGAGGATTGCACGCGAATCCGGCCGTCATCGTCGTCGAGCACGGCCCGCGCCTCGCGGTTGGCCGCGCCCATCACGCGGATATCTCCCTCGCGGTGTTCGATCTCGATGCGCGCGCCCTCGGGCACGACGAACGTCGTGTCGCGCGCGCCGGGGTTCGTCGCTGCGAGAGCGGCCAGGACCACCGTCGCCGGGGCCATCAGTCGGTCGCCGCGAGTTGAACGGCCTGGGCAAGGAACTCCGATTTACGCCGCATCGTGTTCTCCATGTGTTGCTGGATGTAGGGGTCATCGGGCAGTTCGAGCAGCGCCGCGCGGGCGTCCTCGATGGCCCGGTCGATCGTCACGAGCGCGCGGCGGATGCGCGCCACGGTCTCCGGCGGCAGCGGCCGCTCCGCGTCGAACAGCACGCGCTCAAGCTCGCCGATCAGACGGGCGTACTCCTCGGCGCTCGAACCGCCGTCCTCCAGCGTCGAGGCGCTTTGCGCGGCCGGGGGCAGGAGCGACGGGAGGCCGAGCCCCGGCGTCGAGCCCTGGGCGCCGGGCGTTCCCTCGACATCGTCCCGCGCCACGGCCGTCCACACGAGGGCCCCGGAGAGCCACGCCAGCGCGATGCCGGCCGCGAGTTGCGGCGCGAAACGCGTGATGAGGCCGGCGGGCGGTCGGCGCCGGGCCGGCGCTTTGGAGGTGTCGGGCGCCGCGCCCGCGAGGCCGGTGGGCCGGGCGCCGATCCGCGTCGCGATGCCGGGCCAGAGGTCCTCGGCCGGTTCGCGCGGCCCGAGGCTCGCGGCCCGCTCCACGACGGCTTCGAGCTCGGCGAGCGTCCGGGCGGAGTCCTCGCAACGCTCCAGGTGCCGCTCGATCAGGACCTCCTCCTCGACGCCGAGGCTGCCGTCGATGTACTCCGAGAGACGGTCCCGAAAGCGATTCTTCCGCTGTTCTCGATCTGTCATCGGCTCAACTACCTCTCCAGGTGCCGTCTCAGAATCATCCGCGCCCGGTGCAACTGGGATTTGGACGTGCCGGCCGTGATGTCCAACTGCTCCGCGATCTCACGGTGCTTGTACCCCTCGACGTCGTGCAGGACGAAGACCTCGCGCGCCCCATCCGGCAGCCGTTCGAGCGCGACCTCGAAGTCGAGGCGGATCTCGATGCTGTCGTGCCGCGCCCGGGCCACAGCCAGCGGAATCTCGTTCGCCATCTCCCGTTCCCGTTGCAGCTTCAGCGCTCGCAGCCGGCTGCACAGGAGGTTCACCGCCAGCCTGTACAGCCACGAACTGAAGGCCGATTCGCCGCGGAAGGTCCCGAGCTTCTCCCACGCCCGCACGAAGACATCCTGCGTGAGTTCGTCCGCCCGTTCGCTCCCGGCCATTCGGCACGCGAGTCCGTAAACCCGCGAGACGTGGGCGCGGTAGAGGCGCTCGAACGCCTCCGCATCCCCGAACGTCGCCGCCCGCACGTCCGCCTCGACGCCGGTGGAAGGCTGCCCCTCCGCCCGCGCGTCCGGCCCGTGTTCCCGGGGTTTTCCGTTCGGTTCGATCACGTCCTGGTCCGCGTTCCCGTTTCGATCTTGGGACGCGCCCTGTGTCCGAAAGGTTGGAGCGCCGCCCGGCCTGTCAGGGGTGGCCATCGGCGATGTCCGGCGGGATATCCGACTGTGGCTCCAGCCGGAGCGAGAGGACGCCGGCGAGGATGAGCGCGGCGCCGAGCCACTGACCGGCCGAGAGGCGGTCGCCGAGCACGGCCGCGGCGAGCGCGAGCGTCACGGCGGGCTCCATGGTGGCGGCGGTCGCCGCCCGGCCCGGGCCGATCCACTGGATCCCGATGAGGAAGGCCGTGATGGGGACGGCGGTGGAGAAGAGGCCGATCGCGCCCAGGAGGAGCAGCGGGGCGGGCGCGAGCGGCACGCCGATGCCCCCCGTGGCCAGCCCGGCTACCGAGATCGCGATGGCGGTGGACGTCAGCGCCACGGCCGTCGCGGAGATGGGCGGCAACCCCGCGAAGCCGCCGTGGCTCCTCACGATCCACAGGGCCAGGAACACGACCGCGAGCATGACGAGTCCCACGCCCAGCGGATCGCCCCCTCCGAATCCGGTTCCGACGGTCAGCGCGCACCCGGCGGTCGTGAGCGCCAGGGCGGCGATGCGGCGCGGCGTCAGCCGTTCGCCGACCCAGAGCCGGGCGAGGAGCACGGTCATCGCCGGATAGGTGAACAGGACGAGCGTCGCGACCGAAGCCGGCAGGCGGTCGAGCCCCAGCATGTAGCACGCCGAGTTGAGTGCGTACAGCAGACCGAGCAGGACGAGGCCGGTCCGCCGTCCGCGCGGGGGCCGGGGCCGCCCCGTGGCGACCACGAAGATCCAGAGCAACCCGCTCCCGAGCAGGAAGCGCCAGGCCAGCAGGGGCAGAACCTCGACGCCCTCCGCGAGCGCGAGCTTGGCGAAGATCGGCAGGGCCCCATACCCGAGGGAGGCAAGGAATACGACGAGGAGGCCCCGAGTGATCTTGCGCATGGCCGAATCTCGCTTCGCCAACCGCGAGTCGCCACTTTCAGGGCCCGGGCGACACCCCGTACGGCCCACCGGACGACGCCCCCGCGGGGCCCACCGGACGGCCCGCCAGGACGCCCCGCAACGGCTCGGCAGGGAACGGAGAGTCACATGACGATTTCGGAGCTTTCGCGCGCGGCGGCCGCCGCCCTCGTCGGGTGCGCGGCGGTGGCCTGTTCGGTGTGGGTGGAGACGCCCGGCGACACGCCGGCCGCCTCGGAAGACGCGGGCTCCGAAGCTCCGGGACCGCTCGACCTGGCGGGCTACGACCTCGTCGACCTCAGCCACGCCTTCGGCGACGAGACGGTCTACTGGCCGACGGACACCGCCGGGTTCGAGTTGCAGGAGCTGGCCTTCGGCGAAACCGAGGGCGGCTACTTCTACTCCGCCTACTCCCTGGCCACGGCCGAGCACGGCGGCACCCACATCGACGCCCCCATCCATTTCCTCGAGGGAGGGCCCGATGTCGCGTCGATCCCGCTCAGGCGGCTCATCGGCCCGGCGGCGGTGATCGATGTGACCGCCCAGGCGGCCGCGGACGCCGACTACCGGCTGACCGTCGCCGATGTGGAGGCGCACGAGGCGGAGCACGGTCCGATCGAGCCCGGGAGCATCGTCCTCCTCAGGACGGGGTGGAGCGCGCGCTGGCCCGACGCCCTCTCCTACCTCGGCGACGACACGCCCGGGGATGCGTCGCAACTCCACTTCCCGAGCTACGGCGAGGCCGCAGCGCGCCTCCTCGTCGAGGAGCGGGGGGCCGCCGCCCTCGGAGCCGACGTGGCTTCCATCGACTACGGGCCGTCCACCGACTTCATCGTACATCAAATCGTCGCCGCGGCGAACGCGCCCGGTCTCGAGAATCTCACGAACCTCGACCGTCTTCCGGCCCGCGGCGCGACCGTCATCGCCCTGCCGATGAAGATCTCGGGCGGCTCGGGCGGCCCCCTGCGCGCCGTCGCGCTCGTGCCGCCGGGAAATTGACCGCCCGCTCTTTCCGGCCGCGCGCAGTCGCCCGACATTGCGCGCGACTGCGCGACATTGCCCGCGAAACCCTCGAGGAGGCCCTTCGATGCCCAGGAAGCATGCGCTAATGCCCCGGAAGCAAGCGTTCGCGTTCGCCGCCCGCACCCTCGCCGTGTGCGTGTCCGCCAGCATGGTTGTCCTCGCGCCGCTCGCCGCCCAGTCGGGCCGCATGGCGGCGCCGTCGCGGGGAGGCATGGTCGTGAGCAGCCACTACCTCGGCTCGGAAGCGGGCCAGGAGATCCTCGACAAGGGCGGCAACGCGGTCGACGCCGCCGTCGCCACGGCCTTCGCCCTCGCGGTGACCCTGCCCTCGGCCGGCAATGTGGGTGGCGGCGGGTTCCTCGTATACCACGGGGCGGACGGGGAAGTGACGACGTTCAATTTCCGCGAGAAGGCGGCGCTCGCGGCGACGGAGCGCATGTACCTGGGCCCGGACGGCGAAGTCCGGGACAACTCGAACCACATCGGCCTGCTCGCCGTCGGCGTGCCGGGCACCGTGGCCGGGATGTGGAAGGCGCACCAGCGCCTCGGCCGCCTGCCCTGGGCGGATCTCCTCGAGCCGGCGATCCGGCTGGCCGAGGACGGCATGCCCTCCACGTGGGCGATGCAGAACTGGCTCCGCTCCCTGCCCGGCCGGGCGGGGCCGCTCTATGACGCGACGCGCGCGGCCTTCCTCAAGGACGGCGTCCGCATGTACGAGCCGGGGGAGACCTTCCGGCAGCCGGACCTCGCCGAGACGCTGCGCCGCATCCAGGCCGACGGGCACGACGGCTTCTACCGCGGGGAGACGGCGAAGCTGCTGGCCGATTTCATGGCCGAGCACGGCGGGCTGATCACGGAAGAGGATCTGGCGCGTTACGAGGCGGACGAGTTGACCCCGATCCACGGCACGTACCGGGGCTACGACGTCTACTCGATGCCGCCGCCGAGTTCGGGCGGAACGGGGCTCGTGGAGATGCTCAACATCCTCGAGGGGTACGATCTCGCGGAGATCGGACACAATTCGGCGCTCTACCTGCACCTGCTCACCGAATCGATGCGGCGCTCGTACGCGGACCGGGCGCTCCATCTCGGGGATCCGAAGTTCAATCCCGACATGCCGATCGAGCGTCTGACCTCCAAGGAATACGCCGGCAGCCTCCGGGCGAGCATCGACATGGAGAAGGCCTCGAAGAGCGATTCGGCGGCCTTCAACGGGGCCTTCCTGCAGGCGAGCGAGGAGACGACGCACTACTCCGTGGTGGATTCCGAGGGGAACGCGGTCTCGGTCACGTACACGCTCGAGTTCGGCTACGGGTCCAGCGTCGTCGTCCCCGGCGCGGGTTTCCTGCTCAACAACGAACTGGGCGACTTCAACGCGGTCCCCGGCCGCACGAATTCACTCGGCACGATCGGGACGCCGCCCAATCTCGTGGCGCCGGAGAAGCAGCCCCTGTCCAGCATGACGCCGACGATCGTCGCGCGCGACGGCCGGCCGGTGCTCGCGATCGGGAGTCCGGGGGGGCGGACGATCATCAACACCACCCTGCAGGTGGTGCTCAACGTCATCGACCACGGGATGACCGGATCGCAGTTCGGCCGGGCCATCGAGTCGCCCCGCATCCACCACCAGTGGCTGCCCGACGTGACCTCGTTCGAGGAGTGGGGCTTCTCGCCCGATACCAAGCGTCTCTACGAAGGCATGGGACACGTGACGCGGACCCGCGGCGGGCAGGGGCAGGCGATGGGGATCTACATCGACTGGGACACGGGACTCCGCTGGGGCGCCTCCGACAGCCGCGCCTTCGACGGCGGCGCCCGCGGGAACTAGCGCCGGGTCACGGCCTGGCCGGAAGCCGGGCGCCGCGTGCGCGCCCCGCGGTTGAACTTCCGCCGGTACTTTCGGGTCCAGATGACGATGGCCGGGACGCCGATTGCGGTCGGGAGCAGCCACGGGACAAGCGCGAACGGCCCTTCGATCGCGTAGTCCCACAGGCGCGGCGCGCCGAAGACGGCGAAGGCGGTGTGGAACGCGATGCCGCCCGCTAGCATCGACGCCATGTGGCTGTAGAACCAGCCCATGGGCTCCTGGCCGGGCTTCCTCATGAGTCGCAGCATGCGCGACCCCGTGAGGAGGCCGATCGGACTCAGCCCCAGCAGGATCGGCGAGACGCTGGACCACAGCCCCAGCGCGAACGCGATGACGGCGACGCTCCCCGCGATGGACGCCCACGCGAGGACTTCGTGGAACGGCGTTCGCAGCGTTTCCGGCGCCCGTCGTGTGGCCACCGCCCGTATCGCCTGGCGCACCGCCGCGAACGTCGTCACGCCGAGGTAGCCGAGAAAGAGCGGGAGGCCGTAGAGGTCGGGCCGTTCCGCCACGCCGATACCCTGACTCAGCTGGTACGCGAACCGTCCCGCCGCCAGGACGACTGCCGACAGCGTCACCACGTAGGCGCACCAGGTGTAGACGAGCCCCGCCCGCACGTGCGCCCGGCCGCCCTTGCGGGCGAACACCGGAACCCAGAACGCCACGAGGCCGACGAAGCCCGCCGCCACGTGTATCCGGAGGAGCGCGTCGAGCAGCGGGTTCATGGTGCGGCTTCCGGCGGGCAGGCGAGGCGCCGGTCGATGGCCGCCAGCGTCAGGTCGCACCAGTTCACCTTCGCCCCGATGGAATCGATCCCCATGCGCAGCGTCGCGAAGCGGTGGAACCCGTCGTCGCTGTAGCGCTCCGGCCGGTCGCCGTGAGCCGCGAAGATCCTCCGTTCGATCGCGCGCAGTTCCGCGAGCCGGTCCGCCAGGTGGTCGCGCAGGTCCACCATGAAGGCACGCGTCTCGCGGAGGTCGTCGACCGCGCTCATGAAGTAGAGCTGGGCGAGGTAGGCGAACCGTTCCGCCCCGACTACCGGCCCGCCGCGCACCCAGCGGCGCAGTTCCGCCCGCCCCTCCCCGGTCAACGCGTAGACGCGGCGGTCCGGTCCCCTCGGGGAGGGTTCGAGTCGGCTTCGGAGCAGCCCGCGCTCTTCGAGCCGCTTGAGGGTGGGGTAGATCTGGCTGAGTTCGGCCGACCAGAAGTGCGCGACCGTCTCATTGAAGGCGGCCTTCAGGTCGTACCCGCTCGCGGGCTCCCGCAGCAGGCCGAGAAGGATGTGATCGAGGCTCATGGCACCGTCCGGGGCACGCTATATCAAGAACGATATACCTACTATATAAACGCCGTCATACCGAGTCAAGGCTGCCCGGAGCTCACGAATGATGCTCCCGCGCGGGGTGTAGCAGACCGTGCGGTCGCGCCGCGAGGTGGGAAGGGCGCGAGCGCGGGCTTATCTTGTAGTGAACGCAAACAAACACCGTCCGCGCGGCCCTGCGCCCGCGGGCACTGTCTCGGTTTTGGGAGGACGAGAATGGCTCAATCAGTGAAATCGCTCCGCATCGGCACGGTGGCCGCCGTCGCCGGGGTTCTCTTCGTGCTCATCCTGTTCGTGTTCGGCTTCAACCGCGTCGACGAGTACGAGGTGGCGGTCAAGCGGAACCCGGTGACCGGCGCCGTGGCGCCCCGCCCCTACACGCAGGGGTTGTACCACAACGTCCTGCGCTCGTGGACGAACTATCCGCTGCGCGAGGTCCAGTACCCGGCGGGCGGACAGGCTGAGCGCCTGGACGCCCTCACGTCGGACCAGCTCCAGATCGCGGTCGACGCGGCCTACCGCTACCGCATCAACCCGGACAGCGCCGTCCATCTCTATCTCACGGTGGGGAACGAGAACGCCGTCGCCTCGTTCGTCTACAACACGTATCGCTCCGCCATCCGCGACGCGATCGCGGAGATCGAGGCTTCGGACATCCTCTCCACCAACCGGACGGGCATCTCCGGCCGCATCGAGGCGCTGATGACGGACCGCCTCAACCCGCGCGGGCTCGAGATCACCGATTTCTTCGTGCGCGAGGTCGTGCCGCCGGAGACGATCCGCGAGGCGATCGAAGCCAAGCTGTCGCGCGAGCAGCAGGTGCAGTCCGAGGAGTACCAGACCCAGGTCGTGGTCGAGCAGGCGAACCAGCAGCGCGCGGAGGCCGAGGGGATCCGGGATGCGCAGGACATCATCGCGGAGAGCCTCGCCGGCATCTCGGGCCAGCGCTACCTGTACTGGCGCTACCTGGAGATGCTCGGACGGATCGGCGAGGGGAGCAACAACATGGTCATCGCGCCGACCGAGGGAGGCATCCCCCTCTTCTTCGCCCCGGACCGCTAGCGGCGCCCCCGCAGCCGGGTCTCGCCACGGGTCGCCGGAGTCGGGCAACCGGCGGCCCTCTCCGGAGTGTCCGACCCCTCAGGAAAAGAAGGCCGACACGAAGGCCGTGATTCACAACCTGGGGGAACGGTCCCGAGGGAGGATACATGAAGAACTGGAGAGATTCGCTCGCCGTCGGGCTTGCGTTGGCGCTGGTTGCCGGGTTGTCCTCGGGTTTGGCCCCGGCCGCGGCCCAGGAGGAGGATGAGGACGATCGGCGCGAACAGGTCCGGATCGCCTTTTCCGGGGGTGGGGCATACCTCGGGGTGCAGATCCTGGATGTCGACGGGGAGCGCGCCTCGGAACTCGGGATGTCTCGCCCGTACGGCGTCTATATCGACGGGGTCATGGACGGTGAGCCGGCGTGGGAAGCCGGCGTCGAGGAGGGCGACGTGGTCGTGGCCTGGTATGGCGAGCGCGTCGAGAGCGTGGCGGAACTCCGGCGGCTGCTGAGCGAGACCCCGCCCGGACGCGTCGTGGATCTGACGGTGCTGCGCGACGGAGCGGAGCGCGACGTATCCGTCGAACTTGGGGAGCGCATGGGCGTCTTCTCGGGCGGCCGCGGTTTGACGTTCATGTCCCCGCAGATCGACCTGTCGAGCCGCGTAGTGGACGCTTCGCGGGAGCGGGTGCGCGCCGCGGAGCTCGCCGAGCGAGCGCGCGAACTGGAGGTACGGGTCCGGGAGGCGCAGGAAGGCGTGGCGGAGGGGTTGAGTCGCGTCGTCTACCTGTCGTCGGGGCTGCGGCTCGGCGCGAACACGCAGCGCCTGGGCGATCAGCTCGCGGAGTACTTCGGCGTGGAAGGCGGCGTCCTCGTCACCTCGGTGTTTGAGGACACGCCGGCGGAGGAGGGCGGTCTGCGGGCGGGAGACGTGATTGTCGGACTCGGCGACGAGGAGGTCGACGACCCCAACGACCTGCGCCGGGCGCTCGTGGACCTGGAGCCGGGGGAGGTGTCGCTCCGCATCGTCCGCGACGGCGTGGAGCGGACGCTCACCGTCGAGTTGGAGGACGAGCGTCCGTTCAGGTGGCGGCGCGGCCTGGACGACCTCGGCAGCTAGCGCGGTTCGCCGCCGGACTCGTCGAACAGGCCCAGTTGGGGCCCGGCCCGCGGCGGCCGGAAGTGCTCCGCCGAGAGGTCGTAGTCGCGCGGCTCGATCCCGTGCTTCGCACGCGCGAGTGAGAAGAGCCGCGCGACCTGTTCGGCGAACGGGCCGCGCCCGCGCATCCGCTCCCCGAAGGTCGACGCATAGAGGCTCCCGCCCCTCAACTCGCGCATGCGGTTGAGCACCTTCCCCGCCCGGTCCGGGCAGTTGCGTCGCAGCCAATCCTCGAACAGGGCCGCGACCCCGAACGGCAGGCGAAGCATGATGTAGATCGCCCGCCCCGCCCCCGCCTTCGCCGCCGCCTCCAGGATGGCCGGGATCTCATGGTCCGTGAGTCCGGGAATCACCGGCGCGACGTTCACGCCCACCGGGATGCCCGCATCCGCCAGCCGCGCGATCGCGTCGAGCCGCCGCTCGGGGGTCGAGGCCCGCGGTTCGAGCTTTCGCTGCAGCGAGCGATCCAGCGTCGTGATGGAGAGTTGGACCCGCACCGCGTTGTAGCGCGCGAGTTCGCGCAGGAGGTCGATGTTCCGCGTCACCCGGTGGTGCTTGGTCACGATGCCCACCGGGTTCCGGGCTTCGGCCAGCACCTCGAGGCAGCGGCGGGTGATCCCGAGGCGGCGCTCCACGGGCTGATACGGGTCCGTGACTCCGCTGAGCACGAGCACCTGCGGCTTCCAGCGGGGCGAGGCCAGTTCCCGCCTGAGCAGCGCCGGGGCCTCCGGCTTGGCCAGAATCCGGCTCTCGAAGTCGAGTCCCGCGGAGAGCCCGAAGTACTCGTGCGTGGGTCGCGCATAGCAGTACGAACACCCCGTCTCGCAGCCGCGGTACGGGTTCAGGCTGGCGTCGAAACCGAGGTCGGGACTGTTGTTGTAGGAGATGATCGAGCGGGAGCGGTCCTCCAGAATCTCCGTCCGCGGGTCCGGATCGGACGCGAGTGTCCAGGCCTCCCGCTCGACCGCGAGAGGGAGGAAGCGGTTCGCCGGGTTGTGCGCGCTTCCGCGTCCCCGGATCGAGCGTCGCGGCTCCGAAACCCCGAGCATCGTCTCCCGTGCGACATATTTCGGTGTTTATTCGGTATTCGGAGTCATAATGGCGAAGGTGCGGTCCAAGGGTCAAGTGGCGCGAGTCCCCCCGGCCGCCGCGCCGGGCGGACCGCGGCACGAAGCTGGCCGCGCCTTGCCGCTAGAAGCTGATGCCGAGCCGGAGAGTCAGGGCGTCGTGCCGCGGCTCTCCATCGCCCCGAAGCACCTGCGACCCGACGGCGACATCGGACTCCATCAGCGCACCGAGCCCGAAGCCGTACCGCACCTCGGGCCAGAGCCGGAAACCGACGTCGAGTTCGAGGCCGACGCCGAACTCCGCGCGAACGGGACGTGCCGCGAGGAGGTCGTCCACGCCCGAAAACGTGCTGGACGGGAACGTCAGGACGGGCCCGCCCAGCACGTAGGGCTGAACGGCCGGCAGGGGGAGCCGGATGCGGAAGTCCAGCGGGATTTCCAGCAGGTCGATGTCGAACCGGACCCGTTCGTCCCCGGCCATCGCGACGAGTTCCGGCATGCGATGGTAGATCAGGGCCGGACGGACGGAGAAGGTCGCGAGATTCACGTTCAGGAACACCCCGACGTGATACCCATCGGTGAACTCCGTGAGATCGAATCCGTTCTCCGGCAGAAACTCCGCGAGCGTGTCGCGATTGTAGCCCGCGAGGATCCCGATCTGGGCTCCGGCCTCAGCCGGAAGGGCGCAGGCGAGGCCCAGCGCGAGGCTGGCTCCCCATCTTCGAGCGGTGCGTCTTCCCCCCATAGCGTTGGCCTGCTCTCACCTCGTTTGCGGAAGTTCCGGGGAGCGCCCGGGCGCCCGGCGGACTCCCGTGGAACGTACCCGCGCGGGCTCGGGCGGGGTAGCTGGGAGGACGGCTCCCGGCCGCGGCCTGTGCGCCGTCGTTAGCGCGCCGCTATGATGAGCCGCACCGCTCCAGGCGAGGCCAGTGCAGTACACGAGGGATACCATGATTCGACATCGCGAAGTTCCGTCCGTTTTCGTGCAATCGTTTCTTCTTCTGGCCCTCGCGGCCTGCGCGACCGACGCCGGGGACTCGGCGGCAACGGGCGGTGCGGCGGCCGGGGATCCGCCGGCGGGGGCGGCTGAACTCGTCCTCACGAATGGGAAGATCGCGACCCTGGCGGGCGAGGGAGGGGAGGTGGTCAGCGCCCTCGCGTCGAGGGAGGGGAGGATCGTCGCGCTCGGGGCGGACGACGAGGTCTCCGGATGGATCGGGGAGAGCACCGAGGTCATCGATCTCGGGGGCCGGCTCGCGATCCCGGGGTTCATCGAAGGCCACGGTCATTTCATGGGTCTGGGGAACGCGCGCATGATTCTCGACCTGACGACCGCCGACACCTGGGACGACATCGTCAGCCTGGTGGGCGAGGCGGCCTCGAGCGCGGAGCCGGGCGCCTGGATCAGCGGCCGCGGATGGCACCAGGAGAAGTGGAGCGAGCCGCCGGATCCGATGGTCGAGGGGCAGCCGGTCCACGACGGCCTCAGCGCGGTGAGCCCCGCCAATCCGGTCATTCTGACGCATGCGAGCGGGCACGCCTCCTTCGTGAACGAGAGAGCGCTCGAGTTGGCCGGAATCGACGCCGACACGCCCAACCCTCCGGGCGGCGAGATCGTGCACGACGCGACGGGACGGCCCACCGGCGTCCTGAGGGAGACGGCGCAGCGTCTGGCGCGGGCGGCGTTCGCCGAGGAGGAGGCGAACCGCTCCGAGGCCGAGCGCGACGAGCGGGCCCGCGAACAGGTACGGCTCGCGAACGAGGAACTGCTGCGGAAGGGCGTCACGAGCTTCCAGGACGCGGGTTCCGGATTCGGGACGGTGGACCTGCTCAGGACGCTCGCCGACGAGGGCGCGCTGCCGGTGCGGCTCTACGTGATGCTGCAGGGCGGGATGGAGACGCTCGAGGGGCGGCTGGACGACTATTACATGGTGGGATACGGGGGCGACCGGCTCACCGTGCGGTCGATCAAGCAGGTCGCGGATGGGGCGCTCGGGTCGCACGGCGCCTGGCTGCTCGAGCCCTATGCGGACATGCCATCCTCCATCGGCCTTCCGACGACGCCGCCTGAGGAGATCGAACGCATCGCGCGGCTCGCGATCGAGCGGGGCTATCAGGTCAATACGCATGCGATCGGCGACCGTGCGAACCGCGAGGTGCTCGACCTGTACGGGCGCACATTCGCCGACCACGCGGAGATGAGCGACCTGCGCTGGAGGATCGAGCACGCGCAGCATGTGAATCCGGCGGATATTCCGCGCTTCGCCGAACTCGGGGTCATCGCCTCCATGCAGGGCGTCCACGCCTGCTCCGACGGTCCCTGGATCATCCTCCGGCTCGGGCCGGGCCGGGCGCGCTCGGGCGCCTATGTGTGGCGGGACTTCATGCGGGCCGGAGTCATCGTGACGAACGGCACGGATGTCCCGGTCGAGGACGCGGACCCCCTGGCGAGCTTCCACTGCACGGTCACGCGCGTGATCGAGGGGGGCGAGACCTTCTTCGAGGGGCAGGCGATGACACGCGAGGAGGCGCTGCGCTCCTACACCTGGGCCAACGCGTACGCCGCGTTCGAGGAAGACCTCAAGGGGACGCTCGAAGTCGGGAAGCTGGCGGACATCACGGTCCTGTCCCGCGACATCCTCACGATTCCCGCGGACGAGATCCTGGAGACCGTGGTGGACTACACGATCATCGGCGGTCGCACGGAGTACAGCCGGGGGAGCTGACGGCCCCGTGTTCGACCTGACTGCGGAGGACCCAGTCGTAGTCGGCGGCGAATAACGCCTCCCGGGGATCGGCGGCGGGCCAGGCCTCGAGCGGGATGAAGGCGCCGGCGACGGAACCCATGCCGCCGTCCTCGATCACCGCATCGAACGGGTTTCGGTACTCGACGGTGATCCGGTAGCGGTGCTCCGGGACGACGAGCGCGCCCACGCCGCGCCCCCGGTGCGTGAGCGCCGGGATGTCCACGACGTGTCCATGCTCGTCGAGCCGGGGCCGGATGTCGTACAGCACCTCGCCCGTCGACAGGTTCTCGAACCGGAGCCGGGAGGCGTGCGCGTGCAGATGCCCGCCGAGACCGACGATGAGCCCGCGGATCGCCGGACTCGCATCCCACGTCTTGACCGAATGGCCGGGCGGAAGGTCCCATGCTTTCGTCGCGGAGACCTCGGGGTACATCGCGTCGAGATGAAACGGCGCCACCGGGTAGATGGGCAGGCGGGCGAGGCGCTCGTACTCGAGCGTCAGGTGGACCGTGACGCCCTGGTAGTCCACGTCGCTTGGATTGTGCAGCATCGTGAGCGCGAGGAATCTCGACCCGCCCTCCATCGGAATGCCGAACAGCCATCCGGGAAAGCTCACCGGCCTGGTCTCGTGGCTCGCCGCCAGGACCCGCAGCATGATCGGCAGGAACAGCTCCCGCCGCCCCGGGTCGAGCAGGTTCATGTGATGCAGCACAACGCGCGGGACCGGCTCGCCGTCGCCGTCGATGATGTGCGTGCGATAGCCGCGGATGGTCAGGTCGAAGGGGATGACGCCTTCCTGCACGGGCAACTGGGCCATGTGATGGGATGAGCCGGCGGGGAGGTCGATGGGCCCCAGGATGACCGCGAGTTCCTTGCGTTCCGGGTCATCCACGACCCGGATGCTCGCCGTCGACGCGGTCGGCCGGCCACCTTCGGGCGCTACGCCGTGGCCCGCATGCATCGCCTGCGCGCACACGGCGGGGACGACGCTTGCGAGCGAGGCCGCCGCCAGCATCGCGGCCGCCGCGGCCCGTCCGCCCCGCGGCCGGGATGTTGGCGGGCGCGTCATGGGTTCCGGTGCCGTTGTCCCGGCTCCGGGCGTTAGCGGCCGCCCTCGAACTTCTGCAGATCCTCCAGCAGATCGAGGAGCTTCTCGATCCGCTCCTTGATCTTCTTTCGGTCGAGGTTGGCATCGACTTCCAACTGGACTTCCGCCTCGTTCAGCGCGGATCCCACCTCCGCGGCCTTGAGGGAGAACGTCTCCCCGTGTCGCGCGGCGCGCAGCCTGACATCCCCCGCGGACGACCCGGCCGGGGCCTTCACGGTCTGGTCGATCCACAGTCCCCCTTGGCTCGCCGGCGACGGGGCTCGCGCGGCGAGGCGCAGCGCACCGAGTCCCTCGACATGAGCGATCCGTGCGCCTGCCACATTGGATGTCACGTCCATCCGGATCGTGATGCGGCCATCGTCGCTGACGGCCACCCGCGGAGTCGGTTCGGCGACCAGCACGGCGGAGCCGACCCGGTGGTTTCGAACGTGGGCGTCGTCGTGCCCGAGGCGGTCCAGCCACGCCCCGATGGCGCGCTCGACGCCTCCGTTGATCCGCCCGGCCGTGTGCGCGGTGCGGCGCAATTGCTCGGCGGCGAATTGGGGGGTGCGAAGCGAGCCCGGCGGATCGGCCCGTTCGACGAGGTTCGCGATCCCCTCCAGAGTCGCCGTACTCGCCTTCGCCGGTCCGGGCACGCTCGTGAGGTGGGAAAGGGCGGCCCAGACGCAGATCGCGAGGGCCCAGAGGGTGAAGGCGGCGGCGACTCTTCGAATGAACATCACGTCGGCTCCAGGGGGAGGTTCGAGTGTCCGCGATCTTCTAACGTACGCTCACGCGCGGGCTCAGGTTCCAACCCATACGACCGGGTCCCGAGCCGAAAGGTTGTCCACGGCACGGCCTGCCAGCAGTCCGTGGCACGGCCTGCTACGGCGGGGAGTCCTCGGCGGGCCCGAGGAGCAGCGTGCCGGTCACGCGCGTCGGCCGCAGCCCTCCGTCGCCGTCGAAGAGCCGGAGCAGCGTGACCTGGACGCGAGCCGTCACCTCCGCCCCGGAGATGTCGAGCCGCAGGGAGTCCGGCGGCAGTTGCACCCTTCCGGGCGCCGTCGTGGTCCCGGAGCGCCCGGCGCGCGCGATGAGTTCGGCGAAGGACACCGTGGCCAGTGCGGCGCCGCCGAGCCGGATCGTCGTTCCGAGGCTGTCCGCGGCGGCCTCGAAGGTGAGGGAGTCGCCCTCGAACGGGTAGCGCCCCCCGAGGAGGTTCCGCTCGAACACGGCCCGGTCGAAGCCGGACACCTCGACCGCCTCGTTCCGCCCCCCCGGCGCCGAGATGTCGACGAACCCGAAGGGATCCGCGAGCAGCCCCTCGGAGGGCGCGAGCCCGAAGTGGTCCGCGATGGCCGTCGCCCGCCGTCCGGCCTCCGCAACCCTCGACGAGGCCGCCATTCCGTCGCCGACCGTATCCACCGTCGCCACGCCGCCCTCGAACCACTCGTCGATGGCCGAGGTCCCGTGCCACGAAATCAGGTAGAGGAGGACATCGTTGATCTGCTGCCAGTTCTCGGGCGGGATCTCGACGGCGGCCGGCGAGACGCGGCCATCGGCCAGCACGCCGTGCGTCGAAAGTAGATCCTCGAGCCGGCCCACCTGGCTCCGTTCGGCCACGGCGTAAGCGGACCAGGGGCCGACGAAGGTGACGGCGCCGATGACGGCCAGCGTCAGCGGAATCCCCTTGATCTCGCGCGACCGCGTCACCGTGTAGAAGACGGCGGCTCCCGCAAGCCAGACGCCGAGGAGGAGCAGGAGATACCGGCGCTCGGTGATCCCGTACTGTTCGATGCGCTGCCCGATGGCGAGCAGGAGCATCACGATGGAGGGGATGATGAGAATCCAGAAGATGCGGGCGTACGTGTCGATCCACGCGTGGCCTTCCCGCCCGCGGCGGGGATGCACGAGGAGGAGCGACAGGATGCCGAAGGCGGCGAGGGCGGACACGAGGAGGCCGATCCAGCCGCTGGGCCAGGTCGTCGTGATCACCACGCGCCCGAGGTAGGCGGTGAGGATGATCAGGTAGACGGCGACGAGCGGGAGGAGCACGTACTGGGCGAAGACGCGCAGGCCCGCCGGATAGTCGTCGCGGCGTTCCAGTTGCTCGAAATCGTCCGGCACGCCCGCGAGCACGAACCACGTCTGGAAGACGAAGCCGAGGAAGAAGAAGAGCCGGCCGTAGTTCTCATCGGCGATGTCGACGTTGAACAGGTTCTCGATGCCGAACATGGCGATCGAGAGTCCGGCGAAGAGGACGCCGGTGTAGATCGCCCCGAGGCCGAACCGGAAGAAGAGCGTGCGGTTGAAGTGCCAGAAGCCGTTGGGCTCGCGGACGCCGACGTAGGCGATGAAGGCGACGAGCAGATGCAGGGTCGCGGTCAGGTGAAAATGGCGCAGGCCGGCGATGTTCTCGCCCCAGTTCGGCCACTGCCAGTAGTAGAGGGCGAGCACCGCCACGCCGAGTCCGCGCAGCGCCCAGTGCCGCGGCCAGGCGAACTTCCAGCGCTCCGCCAGCAGGGTGAGCCCGGTGATCAGCGGGAGGCCGAGAGCGGCGGTGGCGACGAGGCGAAGTTCGAGCGCCGTTTCCGCGTTGATCGCCCGCATCGCGGCGATGGCGGCGACGACGGCGCAGGTCAGGACGACGGGGAACCGCCGCGCCGTCACCCACGCCGCCGCGGCGAGCCGTTCGACCGAGGGGAGCTTCACACCCGGGCCCTGACCGTCACGAGCCGCTCGGCGGCCTGTTCGAGCAGCGCCTCCGTCTTGCAGAAGGCGAACCGCACGAGCTTGCGCCCATCTTCCGGGTTGTGGAAGAAGCTGGATCCGGGGACGGGGGCCACGCCGACGGTGCGCGTGAGCCAGAACGCGAATTCGTCGTCGGGAAGATCCGAGAGGTCCGAGAAGTCGGCGAGGACGTAGTACGCGCCCTCCGGCTTGCGGCACTGGAACCCGGCCTCGACGAGCGCGGGATAGAAGAGGTCCCGTTTCGCGCCGTACACGTCCGCGAGCCCTTCATAATAGGAGGGCGGAAGCATCTCGAGGCCGGTGGCCACGCCTTCCTGGAGGGGCGCGGCGGCCCCCACGGTGAGGAAGTCGTGGACCTTGCGGATGGCGTCCGACAACTCCGGGTGCGCCACGACCGTCCCCATCCGCCAGCCCGTGACCGCGAACGTCTTCGAGGCGGCGCTGATCGTGATCGTGCGGTCCCGCATGCCGGGGAGCGTCGCCATCGGAATGTGCCGCGCCCCATCGTAGAGGATGTGCTCGTACACCTCGTCGGTGATCGCGTAGGCGTCGAACTCCTGGCACAGGATCGCGATCTTCTCGAGTTCGTCGCGGGTGAACACGCGGCCCGTGGGGTTGTTCGGCGTGTTAACGATGATCGCGCGCGTCCGGTCGCTGAACGCCGCCCGCAGGCGGTCGAAGTCGATGCGCCACTCCGGGGTCAGCGGCACGAACACGGGGGTTGCGTCGCAGAGCGTGGTGTCCGGCCCGTAGTTCTCGTAGAAGGGCTCGAAGACGATGACTTCCTCTCCCGGGTCCACGACCGCCAGGAGCACCGCCATCATCGCTTCGGTCGCCCCGCACGTGATGGTGAGGTGCGCCTCCGGGTCGACGTCGAGCCCGTACCAGTCGAGATAGCGCGCGGCGAGCGCGTCGCGGTACCGCTTTGCGCCCCACGTGATCGCGTACTGGTTCACGTCGTCGTAGATCGCGCGCGCCGCGCCGATCTTCAACGTGTCGGGCGACTCGAAGTCGGGAAAACCCTGCGACAGGTTGATGGCCCCGTGTTCGTTCGAGAGACGGGTCATCATCCGGATCACGGATTCCGTGAAGCCGTGCGTACGGCGGGCGGTATGGATTTTCATCGCTCCGAATCTGGCCCCTCGCCCGGAAGCGTGCCACCGGCGTCGGGGGCGTCTTCTTCGGCCGTCTCCCCGCCGCCCTCCGGACGTTCAATGTCCGGGCGCCGGAAGCCGGCCCGCGCGAGCCGCGATTCCGCGAGTTCCGCCTGTCCGCGCAGCCAGCCGAACCAGACCACGTCGCCGGGCTTCAGCATCGTGCCGCTCGACACCGGCTGCTCACGTCTGCCGCGGCGATGCACGAGGGCGAGGGCGGGGAACCGGCGGTCGGCCAGCGTCTCGATCTGGGAGATGCGCCGCCCGGCGAGGCCCTCGAAGATGAGAGGTTCGATCTCCACGCGGTCTCGCCGGAACTCGTGCGCCCAGCGCTCGTGGTCGAGCCCGAGCCCGAACAGCACGGAAGCGCCGCTCTCGTCGACCTGCTCGGGTTCGACGCCCGGCGTGAGCGGATCGATGGCCACGAGGCGGCTCACGCCCGGGCAGCTCTCCTCGACCCGCTTGGCGATGAGCAGGTTCACGCCTTCGTTCGGCGTGAGGGCGACGAGGGCGTGCCGCGATTCGACCCCGGCCTTGAGAAGCGCGCGCGAATCGTTCGCGTTGCCGAGCACGACGCGGAAGCCGTCGCTCTCCGCCGCCCCCGCCTCCGTCGGGTTCGTGTCGATGAGAACGATGGGGGCATCGCCGCCGCGGGCGGCGCGCAGGGTGCGGGCGAGCGCGCGTCCGATGGGGTTCGCCCCCACGATGGCGAACCCGTGGTTGGACGGTTTGCGTACGCCCAGCAGGCGCGCCACGAGCCCGCCCGTGCCGCCGAGGACGACGACGGTGACGGCGATGACGAGGAAGACCATCGCCCTCAACTGGTTGCCTTCCACCTCCATCCCGCTGTGCGCGAGTTCCGCCGCGAACAGCGACGAGACGGCGAAGGCGACGATCCCGCGCGGGGCCAGCCAGGCGAGAAACGCCTGCTCGTTGCGGCTCAGGCCCGCGCCCCGGGTACAGAGGAGAACGCAGAGGGGGCGGATGACGGCAACGAGAACGATCACCGTGACGATTCCGCCCGCCCCGAGCGCCCGCACGTCGGCGAGATCCACCGCCGCCGACAGGAGGACGAAGAGGAGCCCGACGAGCAGAAAGGTGAGTTGCTCCTTGAACTCGACCAGTTCGCGCGCGTGCCGGGGTCCCATGTTGCCGACGACGAGGCCGGCGATGGCGACGGTCATGATCCCGCTCTCGGGCAGGATGGCGTGCGAACCCTGGTAGAGCGCGAGGACGCATGCGAGCGTGAAGATGTTCCGGAGATCGGAGGGGATCGCGCGCCGCATCCTCAGCAGTCCGCCGATGATGAACCCTCCCGCCACGCCGATGACGGAGCCGAGGCCCAGGCGCGTGACGAGGCCGAGGAAGCCGGCCCCCACGTCCCCCGCCGTCGACGCGAGCGCCAGTTCGAACGCGACGACCGCGAGGATCGCGCCGACCGGATCGATGAGCACGCCTTCCGCCTCGAGGATCGTCCGCAGGTTGCTTCGGAGACGGATCCGGCGCGTGAGCGGGTTGATCACGGTCGGGCCCGTGACCGAGACGAGTGCCCCGAACAGCAGCGCGATGCGGAGGCTCCAGCCTAGCGCAAGCATGGCGGTGACGGCGGCCCCGGCGATCGTGACCAGAGCGCCGAGCGTGATCAGCCGGCGGATCGTCAGCGCCTCGCGCCGCAGCCGGTCGAGGTTGAGTTGCAGCGCGCCCTCGAAGAGGATCACCGCGACCGCCAGCCCGACGATGGGATTGAGGCCATCGCCCAGCGTGTCGGGCCGCACGATATTCGCGAACTCGGGTCCGAGGAGGATGCCGGTCGCGAGCAGGAGGAGGATACCGGGAACGCGCGCGTGCCGCGCCAGCGACTGCGCCACGACGCCCGCCGTGATGGCGAGGGCGAACGTGAGTGCCGGATCCTGGAGGTTCACGACGCGGCGGTTTGCTCCATCGCGAGGAGGAAGTTCGTGAAGCCCTCGTCGTAGTCGGAGAGGCCGTTCTGCCCCGTGAGCTTCATGCGGGCGTCGTAGGCGTTCTTCATCAGCGGACCCACGACGCCGCTCACCGGACCCTCCGCCGGGTGGCGCACGGCGAACGCGTCCTTCAACTCCTCCCGGAGTCCGAGGTCGTCGAGGAGGCCGTTGTAGGCGGCGGCGTCCCGCTCCGCCAGCACCCAGAGGTGGCGGTCCAGGCGTTCGGCGTGCGCCGACTGCTCGAGGACCGGTTCACCCGAACGCACGAGGGCGAGATAGCCGAGCACCTGCGCCTCGACCTCCTTCAGGTATCCCTTGCGGTGGCAGAACTCGTGCGCGATCACATGGGGCTCGAAGATGCCCGTGCTCCTGAAGATCGCGACGTCTCCCGTCAGCGGGTCGGCCGCCCCGAGCGCGAAGGGAAAGACGATCTGCGCGAGCATGAACTCCCGGACCTGCGAACTCGTCTCCAGGCGCTGGCCGGTGAGTTCCGCGAGGAAGTCAGTGAGGCACAGGTCGACCTGCTTCGCCAGTTCCTTCCGCGGCGTATCCATCGGCACGTAGTTTGCGTTCAGCCGCTCCACGAGACCTTCGACATCGCGTCGCCGCTCCTCCTCCGGCGCGGCTGGCGGGGAGAGCGGGTCGAAACCGAACGCAGCCTCGAAGTCCACGCGGCGGGCGTCCGCCCGAACCGCCCAGTCGATGAGCGCGCTGCCCGCGTACACGCCGAGCGCGGCCGCCTGCACCGCGCGTCCGGCCGGGCTCAGACCGAAGAGCACCCGCGCCGCGACGGGGGCGGCGAGAAGGAGGTCGGAAGGCGCGACCGGGAGGTACGTCGCCAGGTTGGGGATGCGGAGTCTTTCCATGGGTCCTCGTACGGGGGTCGGTGGACGAAAGTTCGGGATCGACGGGCCGGGTGCAACCGTCCGGCCCTTCGCGGCGTCCCACTCCTGTCGAAGGCGGGGAGGAGACCGGGACCGATGGCGGGGAGGAGGCGGAGGCCGATGGCGGGAATGAGAGACGGAGGGGGGTACATGCGTCGAAGCGGACCGGGATCGCTTGTCGTCCTGTTCGGAGTCGTCCTGTGCGGGGCACCGCTCGCCGCGCAGGAGGTCAAGGCCGGGGGTCAGGTCACCTTCGGCGACGACGCCGACTTCGGCATCGGCCCGCGCGTGCAGATGTCGCTGCCCTGGATCGCTCCCGGGATCCGGGTGGCCGGTTCCTTCGACTACTTCTTCCCGGACTCGGGTCTCGGCGACCCCGGCGGCGATTACGATTACCACGAACTCAACTTCAACGTCCTCGGGGACCTCTCGTTCCGCGACGTGACGAACCTCGTCCCCTATGTCGGCGGCGGGCTGAACGTGGTCTGGCAATCGGTCCCATCGGACGGGGCGGCGGATCCTGACGAGCGGCTCTTCGGGATGAACCTCGTTGCGGGCTTCCGGTTTCCGCTCGAGGGGTTCACGCCCTTCGTCGAGGCGAGGTACGAACTCGAGGGAGGACAGCAACTCCTCATCGCCGGCGGCATTCTCCTACCCTAGCGGCGCCCTTCCACCCTGGAAGGGCTGCTAGAATCGTAAGCCGCCACCGGCGCTGAAGGCCCACCTCGATCTTTCGCTGTCGCCGATCCCGCCGCCGAAGCGGTAGCCGATATTGAGGTTCGTTACCTGCGCGAAAGAAGAGAGCGGGGACCCTCCGAACACAGTTATTCCGACGTTCCCGCCCAACCTCCGATCCTGGTCCGGATACCAGGCGCCTCCATAGTCGACGAACGCGCCCACGCCGAGCCCGAACAGGTTGTAGAAGTTGTCCACCAGGTAGGAGCGATGTTCGAGCGTGGCCCGCATCGTGCGAGTCCCGACGAAGGCGTGCGGACCCCAGAGTCGCGGCAATACCTGGAAGCCGATGTCGTGCTCGGAGCCGGGGCGAGGCCTTTCCTGAATCCCCGCGGACGCTTGCAGGAACGTCGTATTCCGCTCCGTCTCCCGAACCGCCGCCGTTCCCGTGCCGAAGACGTAGCCGGAGTCGAGGCCCGCCGAGTTGAAGAGGCCGCCGCCGTCAAGCGCACCCTTGAGAATCGCCGGGCCCGCTCGCCTTCCGGACGACAGGAGGAGGCGCGTTCCGATGCCCGTCGACCTGTATCCCAGCCGTTCGTGCGCGAGCTTGAAGGACACCCACACGCGGTCGCTGAGGTCCTGGTCTTCCTCCGAGAATCCGTTGAAGCGTTCCACGCGCTCGAAGCGGGCGCGTCGCCACTCGGCATACACGCCGATGAGGCCGTACACCGAGTCCGGCACCGTGGCGTCCAGGCTGTCCAGGTTGACGCCGGGATGTTCGATCCGGAGGTGCTCTTCGTGCCGGACCTCGAGCGTCGCCCCGATGCGGAAGACCTCCCGTGGATTCGCGACCGGCGCGATCGCCCCGGTCAGGCGGTGGATCTGGGCTCGCCGCCGCCATTCGATCGTCTGGAGGTCGTCGGGGTTGTGCCGCACATACTGCGGGATCCGTCCACGGAAGTCCCGCCCCTCGTAGTAGAACGCCGAGCGGTCCGAGAGCGCGCGGAAAGGACTCGACAGGTACCACGCGAGGACATCGCGGTCCGACAGGTTCAGCCACGTCGCGTTGGCCGCGAGCCGGGTGGAGGCCAGCCGATTCGAAGTCAGCCGGAGGTCCATTCCGTCGCGGTCGGTTTCGCGGACGTACCACACCCGCATGGCGTTTCCGCTGCCCGCGAGGTTGATCTCGGTGACCCCGAAGGTGCCCGTCAGCGTGCCGTCCGCTGCGAGTCGCCCCGTGAAGCGGGGCTGAAGGCTCCACGCGTCGCGCGTTCTCACGTTCAGCGCGAGTCTTCCGTCGACCCGCGTCGAATCCACCCGGACCCGGCGAAAGAGGCCGAGGCGCCGGAGGTTTCGTTCGCTCTCGGCGGCCAGGAGCGAGTCGTAGGGCGTCCCCGGCCCCAGGAGCAGTTCACGGCGGATGACCCAGGGCTGTGTCGTGCCGTGCAATCCGTTGCCGAGCCGGTAGATGATGTTTCCGGCGGCGGCTTCCTCCGGGAAGACGTCCTGCCGGCTGATGACGATGGTGTCGATGGTCGTGGTCGCGGTGCTGCCGGTCCCCCCGGCGGGAGGGGATGCCTGCGCGTGCACCGCGGGTGCGGCGACGATGCCCAGAAGAAGCAGGGTGTGGGCGACGTTCTTGCCCCGGACCGGGGCTCGGCGGGTCCCCCGGATCGGGGGCGCCGTGGACGGAATCATGGGGCCGGAAGGTACGGTCGCGCGGGGTTCACGGCCACCGGACATCGTCGCGTCTCGCGAGCCCCGGTTCGTCGCGGAAAGGGGCCGCGATTTGACCCAGGGTGAGTCCGAGGCGGGGATGCCGGAACTCCGGCGCCACATCCGCGAGGGGCACCGCCAGATGCGCCCGCGTCGGGATCTCCGGGTCGGGCAGCTTCAGCTCGTCCTGATCGACGACCAGACCCTGCACGGCGGCGATGTCGATGTCGATCGTGCGGGGGGCGTTGGGGTCGGCGGTCCGGACACGTCCCAGGCGGCGCTCCAGCGGCCGGATGACCTCGAACTTCAGTTCTCCCGGGGAGAGGTCGGTCGTGATGCGCACGGCCGCGTTCAGGAAGCGGGGCATCCCCGGGTTCCCGACCGGGTCCGCTTCGTAGATGGGCGATGCTCCCTCGATGCCCAGCAGTTCGTCGAGCGCTTCGAGGGCCGCGACGATGTTCCGCTCGGGATCGATGTTCGAGCCCAGCGTGAGGAGGATGGCGCGGGGGGAGGCGTTCACGCGTAGTCCGCCGCCGTCCGTTCGACCTCGACCCCCACGGAGCGCGCGTAGCGCAACGCGCCGGGCTTCTCCACGCGGACCTTCGCCTTCGCCGCGCCGAAGTCGACGATTGCGATCCGCGCGATCTGGTGCGCGAGGGCTTCCACGAGATACGGCTCGGCGGTTTCGACGTGCGCGATGATGCGCTTCGTCAGCGTCCGGTAGTTCAGCACATCCGCGACGTCGTCGGATTCGCCCGCGGCCCGGGCGTCCACCGATAGGGACAGGTTGATCACGATGTCCTGTTTCTTCTCTCGTTCCCAGTCGTTGACCCCGATGATCCCCCGGATGAGGAGATCGCGGATGAGGACCGTATCCGACGCCATCAGCGCGCCCCTCCCGTCAGCAAATGTTCGCCGCCGTCCACGTGGATTGTCGCTCCCGTCACATAGTCGTTCTCGGCCAGGAACCGCGCCGCGTGCGCCACGTACCGCGGATCGCCCGTCCGCCCGAGCGGGATCCTGCGGCCCTTCTCCCGCCAGGCCGGGTCCTCCGCCGTCTCCCCGGGAGGCGGAAGAATCGGACCGGGCACGATCGCGTTCGCGCGCACCTCCGGGCCCAACTCGCGGGCCGTCAGCGCCGTCAGGTGCAGGAGTCCGGCCTTGCTGACCCCGTGCGGCGCGAACCCCTCCCAGGCGGCAAGCGCCGACATGTCCGACATGTTGATTATGACGCCGGGCGCTCGATGTTCCCCCTGCGTTCCTCGCCGCTCGGTCGCGGTGCGCATTCGGACGGCGGCCCGCTGCGTCATGAGGAATGGAGCGCGCAGGTTGAGCGCCAGTGCGGCGTCCCACTCGGCGACCGTCGCCTCGCCGAAGGGAGTGCGCTCGAAGCTCGCGGCGGAGTTCACGAGGATGTCGAGACGCCCGAACGCCGTGTCGAACACCTCGAACAGGTCGTCGACCTGCTCCGGGTGCGAGAGGTCCGCCGCGGCCGTCGCCGCGTGGCGCCCCAGGGCGCGCACGTCGCTCGCCGTGCGGCCGGCCGCCCCGGCGGAGCTCCGGTAGTGGATGAAGATGTCGCATCCCGCCTCGGCCAGGCCCAGCGACAGCGCGCGGCCCAGCCGGCGCGCGCCCCCCGTCACGAGTGCGACGGCGCCCTCGAGTTTCACGGCAGTCCTCCGTTCACGAGCGTCTCCCCGGCAGCCCCACGCCGGCGAAGCCGGGAATGTACAAGGTTCGAGAACGGATGGGGCGTTGCACGCACGGGCGCCGCGCGCCCCATTGGCGGCACCACCCGCGTCGTGCGAGGGGATGCAACCCGGAGGAGACGCGTGAAAGCGATCTGGTACGAGCGGACCGGCCCCGCGCCGGACGTGCTCCAATTCGGGCGGCGGGACGCGCCCGTTCCCGGAGCCGGAGAGGTCCGGGTGCGGCTGGCCGCCTCGGGAGTGAATCCATCGGACACCAAGCGGCGAGCCGGCTGGATCGGCCTGTCGATGCCTCACCCGCACATCGTACCGCACTCCGATGGGGCGGGGACGATCGATGCGGTGGGGGCGGGGGTGGACGGGTCTCGCGTCGGCGAGCGCGTCTGGCTGTGGAACGCCCAGGGCGGCGGGCGTCCGTTCGGCACGGCGGCGGAGTACGCGGCGGTGCCGGCCGCGCAGGCCGTGCCGTTGCCGGACGGCGCATCCTTCGCGGACGGAGCGGGGCTCGGAGTGCCGGGCTGCACCGCGCACTACGCCGTGTACGGGGACGGGCCGGTGGGCGGCAAGCGGATCCTCGTGCAGGGCGGCGCCGGGGCCGTCGGCCACCTGGCGGTGCAGCTCGCCACGCTGGGCGGCGCCGAAGTCATCACCACGGTGAGCGGCGCCGCCAAGGCGGAGGTCGCGCGGGGCGGCGGCGCGCGGCACGCGATCGACTACCGGCGGGAGGACGTCGTCGGCCGGGTGCTCGACCTCACCGATGGGGAGGGCGTGGACCGCGTCGTCGAGGTGGACCTCGCCGCGAACCTCGAGACGGATGTCGCGGTCTTGCGGGAGAACGGGACGATCGCGTCGTACTCGTCAACCTCCGGCCCGGAACTGCCGCTCGCCTACTATCCGCTCGCCTTCAAGGACCTGCGCATACATTTCGTGCAGGGCTACCTGCTCCCACCCGCCGCCCGCCGCGCTGCGGTCCGGGACCTCACCACCTGGCTCGCGGCCGGACAACTCGACGTGCGGATCGCCGCCACGTTCCCTCTCGCGGAGACGGCATCCGCCCACGAGGCCCTCGAGTCCGGCCGCGCGGACGGAAAGATCCTCGTCGAGATCCCGCTGTAGTCGCCAGCCGACGAAGAGGTCGCGCTACTGCACCCGTTCGAAGCGCAGGTCCCAGACGCGCCCCTGGCTCAGGCTCGCCTGCGTGACCCGGCCGGCCTCGTCGCGCCGGAAGATGAACGTGCTGCCTCCCTGCCTGAACGCATCGGGATAGACCGGCTCCAGCGACGGTCCGTCCCCGTACCGGTCCCTCAGTACGAGCCCGCCGTCTTCGACCTCGACCCAGTAGGTCACTTCCGCCTCGTCGCTGTGGTAGGCGCCCACGTAGGCGGCCAGGTCCGACGCGCTGGGCTCGAATCCCTCCACCGGTTCGATCCTCACGTCGTCCGCTACCGGCGTGTCCATGGTGGCCCCCGGCCTCGCTCCGTCACCGGTCGCCGCGTCGAAGACGATGGACACGCCCGCCGGGGAGGCGAACTCGGTCTCGCTCAGGGCCGCGAGGGACATCCCGCCCGGTCCCATGCCCAGGCGGAGCGCGGCGCCGTCCGCCGTCAACTCCATGAACTGGCCCGTGCGCGTGTCGCGGTATCCGCCCGCGAACGCGGCGACGCGGGCTGGATCGACGTCCGCCCCCGCCGGATCCTCCGACGCCTCCTCGTCGATGGCGTCGCCGAGGTAGAGTTCGGCCACCGCGCGGGCGAGCCCGCCGGGGTTGGCCTCGCCCACGTTGCACATCACCGACACCGCGAGCCCGTGGTCGGGGAAGCGGGTGAGGAAGCCGCGGTACGCCGCGGTGCCTCCCGAATGCTGGACCTCGCGCACGCCCTTGTACTCGCCGACGAAGAGCCCGCCCGCATAGCTGATCTGCCGCCCGGAGTCGAGCATCCCCTGCTCATGCATGAGCCGGATGAACTCGGGCCCGCCGACCTCGCCCGTGTCGAGGTTGCGCGTGAACCTGAGGAGGTCGCCGACGGTCGTGAGCAGGCCACCGTTCCCGTGCACGTTCTCGAACGGCATCAGCATGTGCCATTCGCCGTCGTCGCCTCGCCGGTATCCGATCGAGCGCTCCTCGACGATCTCGGTGAAATCGTCCCGCCACTGCGTCTTCGTCATGCCGAGGGGGCGGAAGATCCGCTCCTGCGAGAACTCGTCGAACGTCTGTCCGGTCACCCGCTCCACGAGCATCGCCTGGAGGTTGTATCCCGTGTTCGTGTAGGAGTAGTAGCGGCCCGGCTCGTAGTTGAGGGCGCGCTGGCGGCTCGCGATGTCGAGCGCGTGCTTGTGGGTGTGGATCCGGGTCGTCCGCGCCCAGCCGTGGATGCCGGCGACCGACCCCCAGTCGCGGAGCCCGCTCGTGTGATGGATGAGCATCCGCACCGTGATGGGCTCGCCGTAGTCGGGCATCTCCGGGAAGTACTCCCGGATGTCGTCGTCGAGGTCGATACTTCCGTCCAGCGCGAGCAGGATCGTGGCCGCCGCGGTGAACTGCTTCGAGACCGAGCCCGGCTCGAACACCGTCTCGGGCGTGTTCGGCAGGTCCCACTCGAGGTTCGCCCTGCCGTACGCGCGGGTCATGACCTGCTGCCCATCCCGCGAGACCGCGAAGGCGCAGCCGGGGCCGTCCGAAGCGCCGTAGTCCGCGAACACCGCGTCGAGCGCCGCCAGTTCGACGGTGCCCGAGGACGAATCGTCCCGGCTCGCGTCCGCGCAGGCGAGTCCCGCGGCCAGCGGAAGGATGAGGGTCCAGGGTCGTGTCTTCATCGTCTTCATCGACTGCCTCCTGACGAAACTGCAGAAACGCGATTTCATGTCGCTATTCCGCCGGCGCCGCGGCGAGAATGCGTGCGGGATCGAGGGGGCGTCCGGCGCGCACTACGGTCCGGATGCGCCTCGTGTTACGGATGTCCTCGAGAGGGTCCGCTTCGAGGAGCACGAGATCGGCCTCGAGCCCGGCCTCGACGGCGCCGCGGTTCTCCTCCTCCTTCAGAATCCGCGCGTTCTCGAGCGTGGCGGCGGAGAGGACCTCTCGTGCCGGCATGCCGGCCTCGACCAGAAACTCCATCTCGTGGTGCAGCGACGCGCCCGGCGCGACCTGCGGCTCCGGGGCGTCGGTCCCGACGAGCAACTGCACGCCGGCTTCATGCAGCATGCCGGTGAGCCGCAGGTACTTCTCCCACGTCCCCTGGCGCACCGAGACCGGGGCCGCGCCCCAGTCCAGGCTTCGCCGCTCCCGATCCTTGTCCCAGAACGCCTTGAGTCGGGCCGGCATGGGGTCGTGGTCGGGGTGTCCGTAGACCTCCGGGAGGTCCATGAACAGGAGCGTACCCCAGAAGACCATGAGCGTCGGGTCGACGCGCGCGCCGTGTTCGGCGATGATGTCGATGAGGCGGCGCGCCTCGTCCGAGTCGAGGTTGATCGAATGGCGGTCGTCGGGGTCGTCGAGCAGGAAGTTGGACACCGTGTAGATGTGCTCGACGCAGTCGAGCCCGTCGCTCACGGCGTCCGCCGTGTGATAGTCGAGGAGGTGTCCGCTCACGACGAGACCGTGTTCGTGGCCGACCTCGATCACGCGGCGCCCGATCTCGCGCCCGGCGCCGACATAGAGCTTGAGCGTCTTTACGCCCCACGCCGCCATGTCCGCCACGAAGGGCTCCACGTCGGCGGGGGTCGCCAGGTACCAGCCGACATCGGGGTGCCAGGGCGGGTTGCCGTCGATGAGGAAGCTGCACCGGAAGACGTTGGGGGAGATCTCCGGGTGGTCGTCGGCGTAGCGCTCGATGAGGCGCTGGGCCGGGACGTTGTCCCCCGTGCTCCGGATCGAGGTCACCCCGTGTCCGAGGTAGAAGGGCAGGACCTCGTCGCCGGTCATGTACGACTGGTAGAGGATGTGGGTGACGTGCACGTGCGCGTCGATGAGGCCGGGGAGGACGAAGATGCCGGCCCCGTCGATGCGCGCCGCGCCCGCGGCGGCGTCGGCATCGGCGTTCAGCTCGGCGGCGGGGGCGACGGCTTCGATGCGGCCGGCCCGGACGAGGACGCTCGTGCCCGGGCGCATGGCGCCGGCCCGGACATCGAAGACGCTGGCCCCGTCGATGAGCAGAGGAGGAGCCGGCGCGCCGCCGGCCGATGGGTCGGCGGCCGATGGCGGTCCCGCGCGACGGCCCTCCCCGCCGCAGCCGAGGGCGAGCCCGGCGCCGGTCAGCGCGGCGCCCCGCACGAAGTCGCGGCGGTCGATGGCGGCCACGGGCGGCTACGCGGAGACGAAGCGGTACGGGAGGGTCATTTCTGAGGATCGTCCGCGGCCCTCGGCGGCGTCAAGCAGTGCATCGTTCGCGGGGCGTTGATGGCGCGTTGCGATCGCGGCGATAGGTTGTGGACATGTCTGCTCCTTCCGCCCGCTTCATCGTCTCCCCGACCGCCGCCGTGCGCTTCGGCGCCGCGCGGAAATGGCTCGAAGAACAACCCTCCGGGGCGGGCGCGACGGTCATCGGCGAGACGCTGTCCGGGCCGCACGAACTGCTGCTGCGCGGGGCGCGGACGGCCGGGGCCGCGATGGGCTGGCGCCGCACTACGCTCTCCCTCCTGGCCCGCGACGTCGCGCTCTCGCGGCTCGCCGCCGATGGAAGGGCGACCGGAGAGGCGGTGGCGCGCGACGCCATCGTGGCGCGGGCGCTGACGGGGCTCGATCGGCGGCAACTCGGCCGCCTGGCCGCGGTGTCGGACACGCCCGGGTTCGTTCGCGCCGTGGGAGACGCCGTGGACCGCCTTCGCATGGCGGGGGTGGCGCCGTCCGGGGTCGCTCCCGTCGACGGGGACCTCGCCGCCCTCTGCGAAGCGGTCGAGGCGGAGTGGAGGGCGGCGGGACTGGCGGATCGAGCCGCCGTCTTCGAGGCCGCGCGGTCGGCGCTCCGCGATCCGGACGCCCGGCGGGGCATCGTGGACGACCGGTTCCTGATTCTCGACGCCCGGATCTGGACGGAGCTGGAGGGACGGTTCGTCGCGGCCCTCATCGAGCGCGGCTGCGACCTGCTCGCGACCGTGCCCGAGGGGGATGACCGCACGCTGCGGGCGCTGAAAGAAGCGGGTGCGCACACCTCCGAGCCCCCCCGGACCGATGGGGCCTCCGTGGGGGCGATCCGGCGCCTTCACGCGAACCTCTTCGGCCCGGCGCCGCCCGAATCCGTCGCGGACGATGCCGTGACCGTGTTCTCCGCTCCCGGAGAGGGCCGGGAAGCCGTGGAGATCGCCCGGCGGCTCACCTCGCTCGCCGAGGCCGGAACGCCCTTCGACCGGTGCGCGATCCTCCTCCGGCAACCCGAAGACTATCGGCCGTACCTGGAGGAGGCCCTCAATCGTGCGGGAATCCACCCCTGGTTCGCGCGCGGCGTCCGGCGTCCGAATCCGGCGGGCCGGGCCTTTCTGGCGCTTCTCCGTTGCCGGGCCGAAGACTACTCGGCGCTTCGTTTTTCGGAGTACGTCTCGATCGGCGAAGTGCCGGACGAGGGGGAGGACCCGGATCGGGTGCCGCGGCGGTGGGAGCAACTGCTCGTCGACGCGGCCGTCGTCGGCGGCTTGGAGCGCTGGGAGCGGCGACTCGACGGTCTCGACGCGGAGCTCGAGTCCAAGCGCGACGCGCTTGAGGCGGAGGACGGCGAAGACCCGCGTCCCGCGCGGATCGATGGGACGCGCGCCAATCTCGCCTTCCTCCGGGCATATGCGCTGCCACTGCTGGCCGAGCTGTCCGAACTGCCCGCTGAGGCCCGCTGGGCGCGCTGGCTGGCCGCGCTGAACGCCCTCGCCGCCCGCGCGCTGCGGCGGCCCGGCCAAGTGCTCGGCGTCCTGTCCGACCTCACGCCGATGGGGCCGCTGGGCCCGGTCGAGCTGGACGAGGTCCTGCGCGTGCTCACGCCCCGGCTCCTGGAGGTCGCCGAACGTTCGCCCGGGAATCGCTACGGCCGCGTGTTCGTCGGGCCCATCGACGCGGCACGGGGGCTCGCCTTCGACGTCGTGTTCGTCCCCGGCATGGCCGAGCGCGTGTTTCCTCCCAAGATCGGGGAAGACCCGATCCTGCTCGACGAGATGCGCGAACGGCTGGCCCCCGGCCGCCTCGAGACGAACCCCGGCCGCGTGCGGCGGGAGCGGCTCGCGTTCAGACTCGCGGTCGGGGCGGCGCGGAAGCAGGTCGTCCTCTCCTACCCGCGCATCGACGCGATGAAGACCCGGCCCCGCGTCCCCTCCTTCTACGCGCTCGAGGCGATGCAGGCGGTGGAGGGCCGGCTGCCCGGCTTCGAGGAACTTGCGCAGCGGGCGGAAGAGGTCTCCGAAGCGCGGATCGGATGGCCGGCGCCGAAATCCCGCGCGCAGGCGATCGACGAGGCGGAGTACGACCTCGCGGTGCTCGACGAACTCGACAGGCACGATCTCCGCGGCGAACGCGCGGTGAAGGCCGCGGGTCATCTCCTCCACTCGAACCCCCATCTCGCGCGTGCCCTCCGTTTCCGCGCCTACCGCTGGGAGGTGCCGCGCTGGACGTGGGCGGACGGACTCGTTCAGCTCTCGGAGCGAGCCGCGGAAGCGCTGGCGGAGCAGTCGCCCGGCGCGCGTCCCTACTCGGCGACGGCGCTGCAGCACTTCGCGGCATGCCCGTACCGCTTCTATCTGCAGGCGATTCAAGGCCTGCGGCCGCGCGAGGCCCCGCTCGGGATCGAGGCGCTCGACCCGCTGCAGCGCGGTTCGCTCGTACACCAGGTCCAGTTCGAACTCCTGACCCGGCTCCAGGCCGAGAGCACGAAGGACCGGCCCCTCCTTCCCGTGGGACCGGAGAACGATGCGCGGGTGTCCGAACTCCTCGAGGAGGTGCTAGAGAAGGTGGCGGGGGACTTCCGCGACCGTCTCGTGCCGGCGATCGACCGGATCTGGGACGACGGCATCGAAGCGATCCGGCAGGACCTGCGGGAGTGGCTGCTGCGCGAGCGCGACAGTCGGTCGCCCTACGAGCCGTGGCGCTTCGAGCTCTCCTTCGGCCTCCCCCGGGACCCCAACCGCGACGCGCACTCCGTGGGGGAACCCGTCGACCTGGCGGTCGGGCTGAAGCTCCGCGGCGCGATCGACCTGATCGAACGGACGCCGGCCGGCGTCCTGCGAGTCACGGACCACAAGACGGGTCGGCACCGGGCCAAGGCGGGCGCGACGATCCAGGGAGGCGAACTCCTGCAGCCGGTCCTCTACGCGCTCGCCGCGCAGTCGCTGTTCCCGGAGCAGCGGGTGGAATCGGGCCGGCTCTACTACTGCACCGCGGATGGCGAGTTCCGGGACCACGTCGTACCGCTCGACGACCGCGCGCTCGAAGCGGCGGGGCTCCTGAGCGAGATCGTGAGCGGGGCCTTCGAGGCCGGGAGTTTCCCGGCGCTCCCGCGGGAGGACGCGTGCCGCTGGTGCGACTACCGGCAGGTGTGCGGGCCCGACGAGGAACGCCGCACCCGGCGCAAGCCTCCGCCGGTCGAGCTGCGGCGCCTGAGGGAATACCCGTGACCCGGCCCGTCGGACTTGCCGACCAGGAGGCCCGCGACGCGATCCGGTACGATCTCGATGACACGCTCTTCGTCGAGGCGGCGGCCGGGACGGGGAAGACGACCGCGCTCACGGACCGAATCGTCGAGGTGCTGAGACGCGGACCGGACACGCTGGAGGACATCGTCGCCGTCACCTTCACGGAGAAGGCGGCCGGCGAGATGAAGCTCCGACTGCGGGCGGCCATCGAGGAGGCCCGGCAGGCTGAGGGCGAGGGGGGCGCCCGTGACCGTTTCTCGCGTGCGCTCGGCCACCTGGAACTCGCGCACATCGGCACGATTCACGGCTTCTGCGCCGACCTGTTGCGCGAGCGGCCGATCGAGGCCGGCGTCGATCCGGCGTTCCGGGTCGCCGCGGACGACGAAGCCGGCCGTCTCCTCGATGGCGCCTTCGAGGGCTGGTTCGAGGGCGCGCTGGCGGACCCCGGTCCCGGCGTGAGGCGGGCGCTGCGCCGTCACTATCGGCGGAATTCGGGCGGTCCGCGCGCGGCCCTGCGGGCGGCCGTCGGCAGTCTCGTGGACCAGCGCGACTTCGATGCGCCGTGGTCCAGACCCGAGTGGGACCGGGAGGCCCAACTCGACCGCGCGCTCGACCTTCTGCGGGAACTCGCCGCGTTCGCCCCCTTGGCCTCCCGCCCGGACGATTTTCTCACGAAGAACCTGCGCCACATCGAACGCGGCGTGCGCGAGATCGAACGGCGGGAGCAGACTCGCGGGCGCGATCATGACTACCTGGAAGCCTGGTTGCGGTCCTTCGTGGGCGCCCGCTGGCGCGGCTGGTTCTGGCGCGGGTTCCGCTCGCGCGATTTCGGCGGCGGCCTCGCGAAGGCGGATGTCGTCGCCCGCCGCGACGAGGTCAGGGCGCAGGTCGAGGAGATCCTGCAGACGGCGGACGCGGACCTGGCGGCGCACCTGCGGGGCGAACTCTGGCCCGTGACGGAGCGGTACGAGAGGGCGAAACGCCGCGACGGTTGCCTCGATTTCGTGGACCTCCTGCTCCGGGCGCGGGACCTCCTGCGCGACAATGCGGAGATCCGGGCGCACTACCGCAAACGATTCATGCGGTTCTTCGTCGACGAGTTCCAGGACACCGATCCGCTGCAGGTCGAGATCCTCCTCCTCCTGTGCGGCGAGGACCCGACGGAGACGCGGCCGGAGCGCATCGTGCCCGCGAGGGGCAAGCTCTTCGTCGTCGGCGATCCGAAGCAGTCGATCTACCGCTTCCGCCGGGCGGACGTGATGCTGTACGAGAAGACGAAACGGCGCCTGCGGGACGCGAATGCCCGCGTGCTGCACCTGTCCACGAGCTTCCGGTCGCAGCCGCGCCTGCAGGCCGCGGTGAACGGGGCGTTCGAGACCCGCATGAAGGCGAGCGAGGACGGCAGCCAGGCGGCCTACGTGCCGCTCGCGCCCTTCCGCGCGGACACCGCAAGCCAGCCCGCCGTCATCGCCCTGCCGGTCCCGAAACCGTACGGACGCTTCGGCAAGGTGCGGGGCATCGAGATCGAGGAATCCCTCCCCGTCGCGGTCGGAGAGATGGTGCGCTGGCTGGTCCGCGAGTCGGGCTGGGTCGTGACGGAACGGGAGCGCCCCGAGGATCCGGTTCCGGTCCAGGCCCGCCATATCTGCCTCCTCTTCCGCCGCTTTCAGAAGTGGGGAGAGGATGTGACGCGCCCCTACGTGCGTGCGCTCGAGGCCCGCGCCGTTCCCCATGTGCTGGTCGGTGGCCGCTCGTACCACGATCGCGAGGAGGTGCTCGCCGTCCGGAATGCGCTCACGGCCATCGAGTGGCCGGACGACCGGCTGGCGGTCTACGCCGCTCTCCGGGGTCCGCTCTTCTCGCTCGGCGATCGCGCACTGTTCGAGTTCGGCGTCGATGTGGGTCCGCTGCATCCGCTCGCCGGGTGGCGGCCGGACGGCGAGACCGGCGGAAACGGACGAAGAGAGGACGGAACGGCGCTGAAGCCCGAACTGCGGGATGTGGCGACGGTGCTCGGGCTCCTCGGCGACCTCCATCGGCATCGGAACCGGCGCCCGATCCCGGAGACGGTCCGGCGCCTGCTCTCGGCCGCCCGCGCCCACGCGGGCATCGCGATCTGGCCGACGGGCGAGCAGGCGCTGGCCAACGTCCTTCGGCTCGTCGACCGGGCGCGTGCGTTCGAGCGCCGGGGCAGCGCTTCCTTCCGGGCGTTTCTCGACCGCCTCGAGGACGAAGCCGAACGCGGGCAGTCCGAGGAGGCGCCGATAGTGGAGGAGGGGACCGAGGGCGTGCGGATGATGACGGTACACAAGGCCAAGGGGCTCGAGTTCCCGGTCGTCATCCTGGCGGACATGACCTGCGCCGCGGCCCACGATCCGCCGTCGCGCTACGTGGACCCGGCCCGGCGCCTCTGGGCCCAGCGGCTCTGCGGCGCGACCCCGCGCGACATCCTGGACAACGCCGAGATCGAGCGGCGCCGGGAAATGGCCGAGGCGGACCGGCTCGCGTACGTGGCGGCCACGCGGGCGCGCGATCTGCTCGTCGTGCCGGCCCTTGGCGACGGCCGAGACGGGCTCGGAGGCTTCTCCGGGGAAGACGGCGAATGGTGGCTCGAGTCTTTGAATCCCGCAGTATATCCATCACGCGGCGCGCGGCGTCAACCGTCCTCCGCCGAGGGCCTGGGAGCTCCGGCCTTCCGCGCCGAGTCGGTCCTCGATCGCCCGGATCGGAAGGGTGGTCAGCGCCCGACGCCCAGCGACTCGGTCGCGCCGGGGCTGCATACCGCTGAAGCGGACACGGACATCGTGTGGTGGGATCCCGCCGCGCTCGATCTGGACCCGGATCCGCGGGCGGGCGATCGCCAGCGCCGATTGCTCGAGGTGGAGAGGGAGGAACAGCCCACTCTGGATGTCGAGGCGGGGCGCGGCGCGCACCGGGAGTGGCAGGCGTCTCGCGCGGCGAGGTTGAAGGCCGGGGGAAGTCGGACGATATCCGTTACTACGGCCCGGGCGATCGCGGGCCGCGCCGCCGAAGCGGCCGATGCCGGCGAGCCGCCCCCCTCCGACGTCCGGGTCTCGTGGATCGACGTGCCGAGGCCGGAAGCCGAGGGGCCGGACGGGGCGGGGCGTCCGGGCGGCGAGCGGTTCGGCGATCTCGTCCATCGCATGCTCGCCGCGGTCCGCCTCGACGCGGACTCCGGCGTCGTCGAAGCGCTGGCCGGTACGCTGGGTCGCACGCTGGGGAGTCCCGAAACCGAAATCGTCGCGGCGGCGGCGCTCGTGGCGCGCGCGCTGGACCACGAAGTGCTCGACCGGGCGCGTGCCGCGCTGGCCTCCGGGCCCGGTGCGGTTCAGCGCGAGGTCCCGGTCTTCCACGTGGGTGAGGCCGTGGCGCCGGATGGAGAGCAGGGCCGGGAGCGAGGCGCGGGCATCGTGGAGGGGGTCGCGGACCTCGCCTTCCGCGAGGTCACCGGATCCGGCCCCCGGTGGACGGTCGTCGACTACAAGACGGACCGCCGCCCCGCCGCGGCGCGTACCGAGTACGAGGTGCAGGTCGCCTGCTACGTCGAAGCGATCGAGCGGGCCAGCGGAGAGCCGGCCCGAGGCATCGTGCTGGCGCTCTAGTTCGGAGATGCGCCGATGCTACGTACCGTACTTCCGGCGATGGAGTTCGGCCGCCCGCTCGGACCACTCCTTGAGCCGGATCCGTGCGCCGAGCCCCCTGCCGAGGGCGTCGAGGTCTTCGGAGGTCCACCGGGCCAGATCGAGGTACGTCCGGTAGCCCATCGCGTTCAGGCGTGCCTCGAAGGTGGGGCCGATTCCCTTGATGCGCGTCAGATCGTCGCGCTCGCGCGTGGCCCCGACGCCCACCCCTTCCACGGCCAGGGGACGCGCAGTGCGCCTGCGACCCGCTCGCGTCCGGGGGAGGCCGGCGCGCCGCGCCGGAGCCAGCATCCGGCCCACCTCGGGGTCCAGCTTCGAGAGGCGGGTGTAGAGGCTGTCCCGCTCGGCCTCGACCTTCTGCCGCGCCGCCTCCGATTCGATCCGCGCGCGCTCCAGCACCCGCCGCGAGTCCTCTTCAATGGCGGAGAGGCGGTTGTCGAACCGACGCTTGAGCGTCAGCTCTCTTCCGGCGATCTGTCGGCCTCGGATCCACCAGCCGACGAAAAAACCTGCCAGCGCGGCCAGCATCAGCCCCAGAACGACGATCGGGGTCAGGACATCCATCATCTTCGATCGGACTCCCGGTTCCGGCGTATTCCCGCCGCGAGGTGACGCGAAGGGGAACCCAATGTAGGGTGACGGAGGACACCGCCCAACCCCGGCGCGACCGGGAGCGGGATCCGGATCCGCCGGCCGGAAAGGAGAGGCCGATCGAGACCCCGCTGACAGCACGGTTCGACGGCATCATGGCATCCCCCGACGTTCCCGCGGGTGCAGGGTGCGTCCTCGGGTCGTCCCGCGAAGGGCGGCCCGTGCCGGGCTACCGCTTCGGGCGGGGGCCCGAGGCCGTGAGTCTGCTCGGCGGCTGCCACGCCGACGAACCGGTGGGTCCGCGCCTCCTGCGTCGTCTCGCCGGCTACCTCGCGGGACTCGACGCCGAGGATCCGATGCTCACCCGCCATCAGTGGTGGATCATCCCGCACATCAATCCGGACGGCGAGCGCCGCAACGCGCCGTGGCAGGATCCCGATACGGCAACGTACGACCTCGGGCGATACCTGGCGGGCAAGGTGCGGGAACTGCCCGGCGACGACATCGAATTCGGCTTCCCGCGCGACGACGCCGATCCCGGCGCCCGGCCCGAGAACCGCGCGGCCTACGACTGGTGGCGCACCTGCGATCGACCGTTCGCGCTGCACGCCTCCCTGCACGGGATGGGGTTCGCCGCGGGTCCCTTCTTCCTCATCGACCGCGCATGGGAGGACCGCTGCGAAGCGCTGAAGGCCTCCTGCCGCCGGCGCGCACGGGCGCTCGGTTACCGGCTGCACGACGTCGAGCGTCACGGCGAGAAGGGTTTCTTCCGCTTCGAGCGGGGATTCGCCTCACGGCCCGACTCGAGACGGATGGCCGCCCACTTCGAAGCCCTCGGCGACTCCGAGACGGCGTCGCGCTTCTGGCCGAGTTCGATGGAAACGCTGCGCTCCTTCGGCCACGACACGCTCACGCTCGTCTCGGAGATGCCGCTCTTCATCCTCCCGGGTGTGGGCGACAGGCCCGGCCCGCCGGATCCGGTCGCCGAACGCTGGAAGCGACGGCTCGACGGCTGGAGGCACGACCTGTCCGAGGGGGCCGCACCGGACGCCGTCTCCGCCGACGCGAGGAAGAACGGACTGGTCCCCATGCCGGTGCGCGACCAGATGCTGCTGCAGTGGACGTTCATCGCCGCGGGGTTGCGTCAAATGCGCGCTTCGGCGTCGTGACCGCCCCGGGCCGCCGGGCGTCCGGCTTGCTCATGATGCGGCGGGCGAACAAGGTGGGCAGCGTGAACAGGCGATTTCTACTCGCGGTCCTCGCGGCGGCCGGCTGCAGCGACCTGGCATCGCAGCCCGAACGGGTTCCGGGCGCGCTCGAGCTTCTCCCCGCCGACGCCACCGTCCTCGAAGGTGAGGCCGTCCGGTATCGGGTGCGGGTGCTGGACCAGAGCGGCGCGGCCTTCAGCAGTATTCCGGCCTGGGCGTCTCCGCGCTGGTCCGCGGCCGATCCGTCCGTCGCCTCCGTCAGCTCGGACGGGGAGGTCATCGGCCTCGAGGGGGGGTACGAGACGCGGGTGGCCGCGGAGGTGGCGAGCCTGCAGGCCGGAGCCTGGGTAAGGGTGAACCCGTTGAGCGTGAAGCTCGAGGCGTCCGCCGTGCACCTGACGCAGGCGGTCCAGACGCTGGGCGGAGATATTCCTCTGATCGCGGGCCGGCCCGCACTCCTTCGCGTCTTCGTCACGGGTGACAAGACGAGCTTCTATCGTCCCCGCCCGCTGGCGACCTTCCATCACGCTGGCGCACCGATCCACACGATGCGGCTGGACCCGGCCTCGGACCGGATCCCGCTGGAGGCCGAGGAAGGCAGGCTGGACCGATCGTTCAACGGAGTGGTCCCGGGCCGGGTCCTCCAGCCCGGGGTCGAACTCGTGGTGGAACTGGATCCCGACGGCATCGTGCCGGCGGATCCGGGAAGCGACCGGCGCGTGCCCGCCGAAGGGCGCCTGAAGCTGGATGTGGTGGCCGTTCCCCCGCTGGGCCTGACGGTGGTGCCGGTGTTGCACTCCGCGGATACGCAGGCGGCGCTGAGCTGGGTCGACGGGATGACCGCCACAGACGCCAGGATCGGGTTCGTGCGCTCGATACTCCCGATCGGTGAACTGGAACTCACGGTACACGAGCCGTACCAGACGACAGTGGACCTGAAGACGGCGGAAGGCTGGTTGGGGCTCCTGCGCGAGATCAGCGTGCTCCGGCTCACGGAGCGGCGGCGCGACTACTACTACGCCGCCCTTGCGGCGCCTCCCGACGCCCCCTTCAAGGGCCTGGGCTACATCGGCAGGCCGGTCGGCGTGGGGATCCTCGATCTCGACACGTTCGCCCACGAACTGGGGCACAACATGGGGCTCCGGCATGCGCCCTGCGGTTTGGCCGTGAACCCGGATCCGGACTTCCCGTACGAGGATGGCTCCATCGGGGTCTTCGGATACGAAACCCGGCGCGGGAACACGCGGATGGTCGATCCGGCCGAGTATTGGGACCTGATGACCTACTGCGACCCGAGTTGGATCAGCGACTATCACTTCGTCAAGGCCATGGAGTTCCGGCGGGAACACGAATCGCTGATCCTGCGGGACGTCGATCCCGAACCGACGCTGCTCCTGTGGGGGAATGCCGGCGCCGGAGACCTTCTGCTCGAGCCCGCCTTCGTCATCGACGCGCCCGCGACGACACCGACCGCGGAGGGTCCGTATCGCCTGGAAGGGTTCGACGTGGCGGGCCGGTCCCTGTTCTCCTTCTCCTTCACGCCGGACGAAGTCGAGTTCGGCGGTGGTCAGTTCGCCTTCGCGATTCCCTGGGAGGGCCGCTGGGGCGGTCCCGATGGGCTGAATCGGGTCGAACTTACCGGTCCGGACGGCGCGGCCGCGATCGGACGCTCCGGGGGACGCGCGACGGCCCTGGCCCTGGACCCGGACACGCGCCGCCTGCGCGGCATCCTGCGCGACCCGGGGCAGGCGCCTCCGTGGGCGGAAGGGTTGGATCTCATGGTCAGCGACGGAGTCCCGCGCGAGGGGATCCCGCGGCCGCGGCAGTGAACGGCCCTGGGCTCCGCGCCGGCTTCGTCCTGGCGCTGATCATGGCCGCCGGAATGTTGATCGCCGGCCGCGCCGCCGCCCAGACATCCGTCGAAGCGCGGAGCGGCCTCGCGGTGGGGAGTCACACGTCCACCGCGGCGGGTCTCGAATGGACTCCCGCCCTCTCGTACGAAATCCGGATTGCGCGACGGCTGCGCCCGCGGGTCGCCGTCTCCGCCGGGTATGTCCGGACCGCCTTCGGCTGCAGGGAGGGGTTCTGCCGCGGGAGAGAGCCGACCGTCACCGGCAGTCACGCCGCCCTCGGTGCGGAACTGTCGCGAGGCTGGCTGTGGGGCCGGGTCGGCATCCTCTACGGCACGACGCGCGTCGGGACGGAAGGCGAGACCCCGCGTGCGGGCCCCGGTCTGGAGGCGGGCGCCGGACTCCGATTTCGCCTCGGCCGCGCGCGCATCGGGCCGGGCCTGTCGTGGCGGCGCATGTCCGCCGACACCCCGTCAAGTACCGACCACGCCGTCGCGCTCGGCTTCGATCTGGGCGTCGTGTTCGAATTCGATTAGTCTCAACACCACGCTGGCGTCGCTTGGCCCACAGATCCCGGAGGCTCGGATGCGCCGCCCACACCGCCGGTCCTGCGCCCCCCGCCGCCGCTTCCACGCGACGGCAGTCGTCTCGATCCTGATCCCGGCCGCGTGCGGGGCGCCCGGAGGTGCGGCGCCCGGCGGGGGCGCGGCGGTGGAGCTTGACCTCACGCTCGACAACATCCACCGCAGCAACACGGGGGTGCGCGGCGTCTCGATCTCGCCGGACGGACGTCACCTCGCGGTCTCCGGCTCGGGGCCGGACGGTGCGGGGCTGTATCTCGCGACGCGCGGCGAGGAAGGCGGCTTCGGGACGCCGCGATTCTGGCTCCAGGGTTCGAATCCGGCCTGGGCGCCCGGCGGCCAGCGAATCGCCTTCTCGGCCGGCGGCCAGGTCCACGTCGCGGAGGTGGGCGATGTCGAAGCGCGCCCGCTGATGGACCGCATGGAGGGGGTGCGGGCGCCGGCCTTCTCCCCGGATGGACGGACGATCGCCTTCTACTCGACCGCCAGCGGCCACCAGGACATCTGGCTCGTGCCGGCCGACGGCTCGACCCCGCCGCGCCAGTTGACCGAGGCCGCGATGGCCCTCGACGATCCGCGCTTCGCGCCCGCCTGGCGGCCGGACGGCCGCGAGATCCTCTACGTGTCGAACGCCTCCGACTACTGGCACGACGACCTCTGGGTCGTCGACATCGAGACCGGAGACCGCCGGCAACTCACCCGCACGCTGATGGCGATGTCCACCCCGGTGTGGTCGCCGGAGGGCGACCGGATCGCCGTGTTCGGCACGGCCAAGGATGAGTACTGGTACGAGGACCTCTCCTACATCTACGTGGTCGAGGGCCTGGAGGCGGGCGCCGGGGCGTCGGAGCGCATCGTGGACATGCAGGTCTATGCGACCGACGCGGCCATGCGGCACGCTCCGTCGTGGTCGGCGGACGGCGCGTTCATCTACTTCCCCTACCTCGAACGCGGCACCGTCAACGTGTGGGCCGTGCCGGCCGCCGGAGGGGTAGCCACCCGCGTCACGCACATGGAGGGGACGATCTCCTCCGTCAGCCACACCGCGGGCGCCGGGACCGTCGCCTTCGTCCACTCGTCGCCGACGGGGGGAGGGGAAGCGTACGCCCTCGATCTGATCGGAGGCATCCCCCGGCGTCTGACCTCGTTCTCGCCGTCCTGGCGGTCCGTCGCGGCGCCCCGGGAGATCGCCTTCCCGAGCTTCGACGGACTCCGGATCCAGGGCTTCCTCTACGACCCGCCACAACGGGCGGCGGGGGCCGTGTGCCCGGCGCTCGTCCAGGTCCACGGGGGCGGGACGAACTCCTACCAGCGGGGCCTGAACCTCACCGAACAGTACCTCGCCTCGAAGGGGTTCGTGGTCCTCGCCATCAACTACCGGGGCGGTTCGGGCTTCGGGCGCGAGTTCCAGGATCTCTCCGTCGAGGACTGGCTGTGGGACCAGGCGCGCGATGCCGGCGCGGCGGCCGATTTCCTGCGCACGCTCCCCGGGGTGAACGGGAAGGTGGGGATCTACGGCGGCAGCTACGGCGGCAGCATGTCGCTGTCCGCGATCAGCCTGACGCCGGACAGGTTCGATGCGGCCGTCCCCATGCGCGGCGCCTACTCGAAGCTGAACACGCTCGAGTACACGGACCGGCTGGGGAAGATCTTCTCCGTCACCGGACACGGCGGGACCCCGGAGGAGCGCCCCGACACGTACGCCAAGAGCAACGTTGTGTCGCGCATCGCCGACATCACGGCGCCAGTCCTCCTCATGCACGGAGAACTCGACCGCCGCGTGCCGATCCAGAACTTCGAGAACGCGGTGGCCGAATTCGAGCGGCTCGGCAAGAGCGTCGAGGTGAAGACGTACCCGGACGAAGCGCACGGTTTCCGGAACCCGGACAATCGCGTCGACACCTGGTCGCGCCTGGAGGAGTTCTTCACGCGGCACCTCGGCGGCTGCTCCACGGGCTGAAGGCCGCCGGTCCGGAAACCCGTATCGCCGACCCCGCGTAGGAGGTCACGGCGCGGGCGTTGTCCCGCCGGTCGAGGAACCCGGATGATGCATGGGGAGGAATACGTGAAGAACCCGCTGACAGCCGCCGTGCTGAGCTTTCTCGTGCCGGGCGTCGGCCAGTGGTACAACGGCAAGTTCCTGCGCGGACTCTTCTGGTTGCTGGTGACCCCCGGCCTGTGGCTCGGCACCGGCGGCACACTGGGCTGGGTTTGCCACATCGTGTCGGCGGTCACGGCCTACAGCTACGCGAACCGGCTCTACGTCCGCTGACCCGTCAGGGCATGCGGTCGAAGCGGCCGTAGTAGTCCAGCTCGACGCCCGTCACGCGCGCGGTGTCGTCCAGCAGGAACGAGACGCCGATCCGGACGTCGCCGAACCACATGTCGAACCGGTCGACGTGCCAGTGCTCGAGCGGCATGCGCACGGGACGTTCCCGACCATCGAACTCGGCCACGAGCCGCAGTTCGCCGGTCGACTCGCCGGTTCCGGTCGCGGATCCGTTACGCGCCCCGTTGCGTGCGGCGCCGGCCGATGCGCTCGCGGCCGGGCGTTCGTGTACGCCGGGCGTCCCGTCCCACCGGCCCAGCCGGCCCTCGGCAGGCATGAGCGGCGGGATCGCTTCGTCCGTCAGGCGAATGCGCAGCTCACCGGCGTAGCCGTTGCGGTACGTCCCGGCGTAGGCCTCGAGCGGCACCGAGGGACCCTGGTCCAGCCGGGCCGCCTGCCGTGCCTCCTCCGCCTCGAAGGTCCGCCGGTTCCCCTCGGCGACGCTCCGCTCGAATTCCGCGTGCCAGTCGCGGTTCCGCAGCTCCTCCGTGCCCACGAAACGCGCCATCGCCCACTTCGTGAGCACCCACGGCAACTCGGAGTTCCGGTTCGTCGTCGCCCACACGCCGAAGCCCTGTTCCGGCGCCAGCGCGATCGAGCAGTTGAACCCCAGAGCGTTCCCCCCGTGGCCCACGCCCGTGACGTCCCCGAACCTCCCCGTCGACCAGCCCATCGCGTACGCGCCCGGCCCCTCGAACGGCATCCAGCTGCTCGGGTTCCGTATCACGGTGTGCGGCGTGTGCATGAGTTCGACCGATGCCCGGGAGAGCGGCGGATTCGGATGCGTGCCGACGTGGAACCGCATCCACTCGGTGATCTCGTCGGCCGACGTGATCACGCCGCCCGAGGGCACGGTGACGTCCTCCGCGTACTGCCACGGCACGGGCTCCAGCGGCATGCCCGTGGTCGCCGCGTTTCCGATGAACCGCCGCTCAATGATGGCGTGCGGCTCGGCGTGGTTCGGGCTCGCGTTTGCGGGCGCCATGCGCGCGGTCGTCGTCGTCATCCCCAGCGGATTCCAGAGCTTCGCGCGCGCGTAGGAGTCCCAGTCCGTTCCCGAGACGGTTTCCACGAGGTGGCCCGTGAGGACGAACATGTCGTTCGTGTACCCGTAGCGGTCGCGGAACGCGTGGTCCGGGTCGGTGTGGGGGAGGCGCATGAGATAGTCTCGCCGGTCCGTGACGAGCGGGCGCAGCGGCTGATTGCTCCCGGTTCCGACGCGGTGCGTGACGATGTCGCGTACGCGGATCTCGCGCGTCGTCCACGGGTCGTGGAGACGGAACCACGGGATGTGGTCCGTGATGCGGTCATCCCAGCGCAGCTTCCCCTCTTCGACCAGGGACGCGATGGTGGCGGCTCCGAACGCCTTCGAGCAGGAGCCGATGCTAAACAGCGTCCCTCCGTCGACGGGCGTGTCCCGACCCAGTTCGCGCACGCCGTAGCCGGTGGACACGTAGCTCTCGCCCTCATGCACGATGGCCAGACCCAGCCCGGGCACTTCCCACCGGGCCATCGCGTCCTCGACCCACGCGTCGATCTCTTCGACCGTGGGGGGAGGCGGGGCGGGAGACTGCGCCTGCGCCGCTTGGGCCGCGAGCAGGAACGCTGCTCCGAGAAGCACCGTGGCCGGTACGCCGCGGCGCCGCGCTGGCTGCATGGAAAGACGATTCCGGGATGTCATTACGGCCTCCTGCTCAAGTCGCCGGACGGTCGACCGGCGTTGTCACTCAAACCGTTAGGGGAGTCCGAAGACCCACAGGACTCCGCCCGCGGCGGTCGCGATGCGCTGTTCGCCGTCTACCTCGAACGACATGGGGCCGGTGCGGACGCCGGCGCCGGCTTGGAAGTCCCACAACGCCTCTCCCGTCTCCGCGTCGAGGGCGAAGATGTTGCCTTCGTTGCTTCCGCCGAAGACGAGGCCGCCCCGCGTGGCCATCACGCCGGCCCACGGCGGGGAGAGCAGCGGGAACTCCCACTTGAGCTCCCCCGTGAGCACGTCGAGCGCCTTGACCGCCCCGCTCGCGTCGTCGCCGGACAGCGCCTGCTCGCCGCCGCCGAGAAACGGCTGGCCGGGCTCGTACTCGACGTCGGCCTTGTAGTAGACGGCGCCCATGATCCGGGTCGCCTGGTAGAAGAGCCCGGTGTCCGGGCTGTACGAGGGGCTGAACCAGTTCGCCGCCCCCTGGAGGCTGGGCCAGACGAGGTTCCCCTCCTCGGTGGGTTCGGTGCCGGGAATCACGATCGGGCGGCCGTTCTCGTCGAGGCCCTCGGCCCACGTCTGCTTCGAGTACTCCGCGCCGTGCAGGAACTCGCCGGTCTCGCGGTCGAGCACGTAGTAGAAGGCGTTCCGGTTCGCCGTGACGACCAGCTTGCGGGGTTCGCCCTCCCATTCGGCGTCCACGAGCACCTGGATCTGGTTCGCGTCCCAGTCGTGCGTGTCGTGCGGCGTGTACTGGAAGTACCACTGCATCTCGCCCGTGTCGGGGTCGAGGGCGAGGATGGAGTTCGTGTACAGGTTGTCGCCGGGCCGCAGGTCCCCGTTCCAGTCGGGGGCCGGGTTCCCGGTGGGCCAGTAGAGGAGGTCCAGCTCCGGGTCGTACGAGCCGGTGAGCCAGGTCGAGCCGCCGCCGTGCTCCCAGCTGTCGCCGCCCCACGTCTCGCTCCCCGGCTCGCCCGGCCGGGGGATCGTGAACGTGCGCCAGAGGAGATCTCCGGTCTCGGGGTCGTAGGCGTCGACAAAGCCGTTCGCGCCGGCCTCCGCGCCCGACACGCCGACGATGACCTTGCCGTCGAGCGCGAGCGGCGCCGTCGTGATCGAGAAGCCGAGGAAGTTGTCCGCGACGTCCACCTCCCAGCGGACGGCGCCGGACCGGGCGTCGAGCGCCACGAGACGGGCGTCGAGCGTGCCCACGAATACCGTCTCGTCGAGGATCGCGACGCCCCGGTTCACGCGCGGGAAGCCGATGTTCTTCGTCGAGGCGGGGACTTCCGCCGACCAGTGCCAGAGGCGGCGCCCGGTGCGCGCGTCGAGCGCGCTCACGTTGCTCGGCGGCTCCGTCACGTACATCACGCCGTCCACCACGACCGGCGTCGTCTCGATGAGCCCGCCGCTCATCTGGTAGGCCCAGATCACCTTGAGGTCCTGGACGTTGTCGCGGTGGATTTCGTCGAGCGCGGAGAAACGGTGCGAGGCGTAGTTGCCCGAGTACATGAACCAGTTGTGCGGCTCGTCGTCCGCGTTCACGAGCCGTTCGAACGGCACCTGCGCGCCCGCGCCCGCGAAGGCGCCGCCGCACAGGAGAGCCACTGCCGCGAGCGCGGGAGCCGCGACGGCGGAAGGGCGCCGTGGTCCAGGTCTCATGATCCCTCCCCGAGGTCGACGAGGAAGGCGACGAGGTCGTCGATGTCCGCTTCCGTCATCTCTTCCACGGCGGGCATCAGGGAGTGGTCGAACTGTTTCTCGAGTTCCACGAGATCTTCCTTGCGAAGCGAGACCGTGCGGCCGGAGATCGACCGCAACTGGATCGTGAAGGCGTCCTCGTTCACGCGCATGCCCGTGATGACGCGGCCCTCGCGCGTGACCGCGCGGATCGGCAGGTATCCCCTGAACCCCCGCAGCAGACCGCGCCGGGAGACCGGCAACTCCGAGTCGGGCGTCTGCAGGGACGCGTAGAGGTAGTCGACGCCGCGCCGCAGCCCGATGCCGGTGAGTTCAGGGCCGATCCCCGTGCCGCGGCCCTCGACGACGTGGCAGGAGTAGCAGTCGCCGGCGGTGGCAAATACTTCACCGCCGCGCGCGGCGTCGCCCGTGACCTCGACGACGGCGTCCTGTCCCAGCGTGCGGACGTAGGCCGCGATAAGGTCGACTTCCAGATCCGACACCAGGTTGGATCTCGTCCCGGGCATGCCGGTACCGGGGATCCCGCTGCGGATCACCTCCACGAGCGATTCGTGGTCCGGTGCGCGGGGCAGGGTGGGGCGCGCCAGGCTCGGCCCTTCTCCCCCGTGGCCGAGCATGCCGTGGCACCGGCCGCAGTGGGCCTGGTAGAACATCGCGCCGCGCGCGAGACCGGCTTCGGTGACCTCGGTCTCATCCTGGGCCGCCGCCTGGCCAGCCGCCGCGAGCGCGCTCGCCACGAGCGCGAGACCGCACAGACTCGGACGGAGCCGTCGCATGATCCTCCTCCTCCGCGGGCGTCCCTTCTCGCCACTAATCAACGTAGCCGCCCGGCCGGGCCTTACGGAACCAGCGCCTCCGGTTCCAGAACCCAGCGCGTGAGCCACTCCACGTTTCTCGACATGAGATCTCGCTGGAGACGCGGAGACCTAACGCCATGCGGTTGATCAGGGTACAACACAAGGGTCGTCGGCGCTTTACCGATGGCGCGGACGGCCTCGAAGAACTGGATGCTCTGTTCGGCCGGCACCCTCTCGTCCCTTTCTCCCACCTGGATGAGGAGCGGTGTCGTCACGTTTTCAACATGACGGTAGGCGGAGCGCTCCTCGTAGAGATCCCAGTCCTCCCACGGTTTCGAGCCCAGGTAGGTGTGGTAGAACTCGGGGATGTCCGTCTGCGAGTACATCGAGATCAGGTCGTTCGCGCCGGCGCCCGCGCTCGCCGCCCTGAAGCGGTCGGTCTGCGTGATGCCCCAGTAGGTGTGGTGCCCGCCGAAGCTCCATCCGCTCACGGCGAGCCGATCGGGATCCGCGATCCCGCGGTCGACCATGACGTCCACCCCGGAGTCGATGTCGACCCAGTCCCGGCCGGAGATGTCGCCGCGGTTGAGTCCCCGGAAGCGCTCGCCGTAGCCGCTCGAACCGCGGTAGTTCGGCTGCAGGACGGCGAACCCCATGCCCGCGTACACCTGCACCGGGTAGGCGCCGCGCGTCGCGTTGAAGCGGTCCGACGAGATGCCGGACGGGCCGCCGTGGATCACGAGGACCAGCGGGACACGGTCCCCCTCCGCGTACCCGACGGGAAGCGTAAGCACGCCTTCGATTTCCTCGCCGCCGGCGCGTGAAGGCCACGACTCGACGCGCTGTTCGCCGAGCGCGAGGCCGGCGACCTGCGGGTTCAGGTCGGTCAGGCGCTCGGGGCCGAAGGCGTCCACCGGAGTGATGAAGAGGTCCGGCGGCGCCATGCCGTCCTCCGCGGTGAACGCGAGGAAGCGCCCGTCCGCCGACATGGAGGCGCCGGAGTAGTAGTGCCGGCCATCGGTCAGGTCGCTCGGCGGCCCCGCTGCGGCGCCATCGGCGAGCGGGACGCGGTACACGGTCGCTCCGGTGCGTCGGGCCGCCGAGACGATGAGCCGCGAGCCATCGATGTGGACGAGGTTCGCGTTCGCGTCCAGACCGGCGGTGAGCGACACGGGCTCCATTGCCGCGCCGTCCGCGCCGAACGGCACGCGCCAGAGCTGTCGATTGAAGGTGCCGAGGAGTTGCCCCGTTCCGGACACGACGAGGCCCGACTCATCGTCCCACGCCACCGGGTTCTCCCCGCCCGCCATCGACGTCACGCTCCGGGCCTCGGCCTCCGCGCCCTCCTGCACGTAGGTCGCGCCGTAGTAGGTCGTCCTCAGCACGGGCGACGACCGCGCGCCGAACGCGAGCGCCCGGGAGTCGGGGGACCACACGAAAGACGTGACGTGGAGGCCGTCCGGCGACCATCTCACCGCTTTGCCGGCCACGTCGTCCTCGAGTTCGGCGACGTGGAGGCGCGACCACTGGTCCGTGTAGACCGAGTCCCAGACCATCGGGCGGCCGCGCACCTCCTCGAGTTCGCGGTCCGCCTCCGTCGCGGCCGGGCTCGCCACGAAACCGAGCCGGCGGCCATCGGGCGCGAAGCGGAAGCTCCCGACCGAGGTCTCGTGGGACGTCACCTGCCATGCCTCGCCGCCGTCGGGCCGGATGCCGTACACCTGCCTCACGCCCTCCCGGTCCGAGGAGAAGGCGAGCCATTCCCCCGATGGGTGCCATACCGGCGCATCGTCGGAACCGGGACGGAACGTGAGCTGGCGGGCATCGGCCGGGCCTCCCGCCGCGGGCACGACCCACACGTCGGTTTCCTGGCGGTCCTCCTCCATGTCCCGTTCCGTGACGACGTAGGCCACCCACCGTCCGCCCGGACTCACGGAGATCTGCGAGAGGCTCCTGAGGGCGAGGACATCCTCGACCGTCATGGGCCGGCGCTCCTGGGCGTCCAATCCGGCCGAGAGGGCGACGGAGAGGAGGACAGAGAGGAGGACAGAGAGGACGGAACCCGTGGCGAGAACCCGGGAGGCGGGGAAGGTCGCGGCACGCATGGCACACCCCTGACGTTGAAGAAGCATCGTTATTCTTCGCCGCTCACGCCCAGATAGAGCAGGACGAACGCCGCCGCCTGCACGACGTGGTACAGCGCATTGTGGTCGAACCACACCGGGTGGATCGGGATCTGCAGTTGCTGGATGGCGGCCGCCGCGAAGGTGAGACCGAAGCCGATCAGCGCCCGCCGCCGGCTTGCGGTGGGGCGGCGGCGCCAGGCGAGCGCGAAGCGCACCGTGAGATAGATGACGGCGGGCAGATAGAAGGCGACCGCGACGGCGAACGCCTGCCACCCGGCAAGGACGACGGCGACGTAGGCGACGTACGCGAGCCCCGCGATTCGCGTGATCCACCGCGCACCGATCCCCCGACCGCCGACGCGGGCGCCCAGCCCCCAGGCCGCGAGCCCGGTCGCGCCCACCGTGAGGATCGTGGCCGGCCACAGGACGCGGTAGCCGAGGGTTGCGGCGTCCCCGAAGAAGCCGTGCACCGTCCCGGCGAAGAGGGCCGCGGCGCCGGAGCCGGCGAAGAGTCCCATCGCCCACGGGCGGAGGTCGGCCCGCACGTGCGAGCGCGCGCGCCAGACCAGAAAGGCGCAGAGCAGGGTGAGCCCGTAGTCGGTCAGCGTGACGGCAGGTTCGGTCAAGGCGCTTCGACCTCCGGTCGCGGAATGGGTTTTTTCCTCTCTGATCGGTATTGTCCGACCATCGCCCGGGGCAATACTCACACCACGCCACCGCGAAGAAGGAGGAGCCGTGCCTCGATCCCCGCGAACGGTCCGAATCGGCTATCTGCTGCCCGCGGTCATGGGGTTCCTCGCCGCAGGCTGGTCGCTCCCCGGAGGCGGAGTCGTCAACGACGGCCGGATTCCTCTCACGCTGGAGAACGTCTTTACCGCCGGAGGGGGCGCGGGACGCGCGGTGCTCTCGCCCGACGGATCCACGCTCGCCGTGTCCGGACCCGCCGAAGGTGCGGGCGGATCCGGGGTCCACCTCGTCCCGATCCCGGCGACGGCGGAGGGGGTGGCCGCCGCCGACGCCTCGACCTTCCGGGTCGCCGGGCGCGCGCAGACGTGGTCTCCGGATGGAGGGCGGCTGGCCTTCATCGCGGGAGGGAACCTCCTCGTCGCCGCGACGGGAGAGCCGGGCCGGGTGGTGGTGGAAGGCGCGAGCGGCCTGCGGGCCCCGTCGTGGTCACCGGACGGGGAGACGCTCGCCTACTACTCCACGGCGTCCGGTTCCCAGGACATCTGGCTCGTCAACGCCGCCGGGGCGGCGGCGCCCCGGCAGCTCACGACCGGCGCGGCGGAGGCCGAGGACAGCCGCTTCAGTCCGATGTGGTCGCCGGACGGCCGGTGGATCGCCTACGTCTCGAACCGGGCCGACTGGTGGCACGACGACGTGTGGCTCGTCGGCGTGGCGTCCGGAGAAGCGCACCGGGTCTCCACTTCGCTCATGGCCTCATCCAGCCCCGTCTGGTCGCCGGACGGGTCGAGCCTCGCCCTGCTGGGGACGGCCAAGGACGAATACTGGTACCAGGATCTCGCCTACCTGTATCGGATCGACCTCGATCTCGCCGGCCCCGCGCCCCGCGTCCTCCGGGAGGCGCCGCTCGACATGCAGGTCTACGCGACCGACGCGATCATGCGTTTCGATCCCTTCTGGTCCGGCGACGGCGCGCGCATCTACTTCCCGTACCAGCAGCGCGGAGCCTTCGACCTGTGGTCCGTGTCCGCCTCGGGCGGCGTCGCCACGCGGGTCACGAACGTCGGAGGGTCCTGGTCGTCCCTGCACGCGACGCCGGACGGCCGCCGCGCCGCGTTCACGCGCGATGCCGCGACGGAGGGCAGGGAAGCCTGGCTCGTCGACCTCGACGGCGGCGTCCCGGCCCGCCTCACGGACTTCTCGCCCCACTTCGAGGGCGTCCAGCGGCCCGCGGAGATCTCCTTCCGCTCCTTCGACGGCCTGTACATCCAGGGATTTCTCTACCTGCCGCCGGCGATCCGGGCCGCGCACTCCGCCGGCTCCGACCCGCCCGCTTGCCCCGCTCTCGTCCAGGTACACGGGGGAGGGACGAACTCCTACACCCAGGGGACGAACCTCGTGGAGCAGTACCTCGCGAACGAGGGCTTCGTCGTGCTCGCCATCAACTATCGCGGCGGGTCCGGCTTCGGGCGCGAGTTTCAGGACCTCTCGGTCGAGGACTGGCTGAACGACCAGTCGAAGGATCCGGGCGCCGCGGCGGACTGGCTGCGCCGCCAGCCGTACGTGAACGGGCGCGTGGGCATCTACGGCGGGAGCTACGGAGGCATGCAGTCCATGTCCGCGATCACGCGGACGCCCGACAAGTTCGATGCGGCCGTCCCCATGCGCGGCATCTACTCCGAGTCCCTGACCCTCCCGTACGCGGACCGCGTGGGGAAGATCTTCGCGATCACGGGGCACGGCGGGACGCCGGAGGAGCGGCCCGAGATCTACGCAAAGAGCGAGACGCTCGACCGGCTGGACCGCATCACGGCCCCCGTCCTCATCATGCACGGAGAATTCGACGTGAGGGCGCCGTTCGAGAACTTCGAACTCGCGGTCGAGCGGCTGGAGGCGCTGGGCAAGGAGTTCGAATCGAAGACGTACCCCGAAGGCCACGGCTTCCGGGACCCCGCCAATTCGATCGACATGTACAGTCGGCTCCAGGCCTTCTTCGACCAGCACCTCGGAGGATGCCAAGCCGGCGGCACATCTCTAGATTAGTGTAACCGCGGCCTTTCCCCCCAAAACGACGCAAGGCAAGCCCATGAGGAAGCACACCCGCACCACCCTCGACTCCGACGGTTCAGCTTTCTCTCGCGCCCGTGTCTGGCGTCCCGCGGCGCTCGGCTTTCTCGGTCTGGCCATCCTCTCCTGCGGTGGCGGCGACACTTCGGGACCGCCGCCCGGGCCTCCGCCTCCGCCTCCGACCGCGACCGTGCCGGCGAGAATCACGCTGGAGCCGGAGGAGGTCGCGGTCGTGGCGGGCGACACGGTTCGGGTGCGTGCGCGCGTCCTGAACGACCGGGCGCAGCCCATCTCCGATGCGGTGGTGACATGGACGAGCAGCGATCCGGCTACCGCCACGGTCGATGCCACCGGCCTCGTGACCGGCCTCAAGGAGGGGAACGCGAGCCTGACCGCCACGTCGGGCCCCGTCTCGAACTCCGCCCCGGTCGCCGTTCACAGCCAGGACCGCGCGACGCTCATGGACCTCTACATCGGCACGCGCGGGGGCGAGTGGACGAACAACGGCGGCTGGGGGACCGACGCGCCGGTCGGCAGCTGGTACGGCCTGACGGCGAACGAACAGTCCCGCGTGACGGCGATCGACCTGAGCGAGAACGGCCTCAACGGTCAGCTTCCCGAGGATCTCGGCAGCATGGCCTTCCTCACCGAAGTGGAGGTGGGCGGAAACGGCAACCTCTCCGGTCCCATCCCGTTCTCCCTGTCGGACCTGGGCATCCAGACGCTCAACTACGGCGGCACGATGCTGTGCACGGTGCGCGACGAGGACTTCCAGGCGTGGCTGAACGCGATTCCGACGCGCGCTGGCGAGTTCCTCGCCTGCAACGAGGAACGGTCCGACCTGATGGCGTTGTACGAGGCCATGGGCGGGGAGGCCTGGACGGAATCCGCCAACTGGGGAACCAGCGCCCCGTTGGAGAACTGGTACGGCATCGCCGTCGACGATTCCACGGGACGGGTCACGACGATCAACCTGAATCGAAACAACCTCTCCGGTGAGGTCCCCACCGAGATCCAGTACTTCCCGCACCTGCGCGTCCTGCGCCTGGATTACAACCGGCTCGAGGGCGAGATCCCGGCGGAGATCGGCCTCCTCACCGAACTGCGGCGCATGGACATCGACGGAAACCCGTTCAGGGGCGGCATCCCGCCGGAGCTCGGGAACCTCGCGAGGCTCGAAGTCCTCTGGTTGGGCGGCGGGGACGGCAACCAACTGTCCGGCCCCATCCCGCCCGAACTAGGCAACCTCGACAGCCTGCGGGTGCTCAATCTGTACGAATCGAAGTTCGACGGTTCGATCCCGGCGGAGTTCGGCAACCTGAGCGAGCTGGAGGTTCTCCGCATCACGGGGACGAACATCGGCGGGGGACTGTCCGAGAGCCTGGGAGCGCTCGGGAAGCTCCGCGCGATCCGCCTGTACGACAACGAGTTGTCGGACCCCCTCCCTTCCTGGATTGGGCAACTCGACAGCCTGTTCTCGCTCTGGGTCTCCGACAACGACATCGAGGGACCGCTTCCGGCCGGACTCGGCCAGGCCGACAGCCTGGTGTTCCTCTGGGCGGAGAACAACCGATTGTCCGGACCGCTGCCCGCCGACCTCGGCGACGCCAGCCGGCTCAACACCGTGCGGCTCAATGGCAACCCGGACCTGTCGGGACCGCTGCCGGAGAGCATGACCGCGCTCGAGGAGATCTTCGAACTGCAGGCGGCGGACACCGGGTTGTGCATGCCGCAGACTCCCGCCTTCCGCGCGTGGCTGGAATCCGCGCTCTCGAAGTACCGGATCCGGACCTGCGGGGCCGAAGCCCACGCCGAGGCCTACCTGACGCAGGCGGTACAGTCGCGGGACTATCCCGTTCCCCTGGTGGCCGGGGAAGAAGCGCTCCTGCGCGTCTTCGTGACATCCGAACAGGAGACCGGGGCGATGATGCCGCCCGTCCGGGCCACGTTCTTCGTGGATGGCGCGGAGGTGCACGTGGAGGATATCCCCGCCGGTTCGTCCGTGATTCCAACGGAAGTGCAGGAAGGCGAACTGGACCTCTCGCCCCACGCCATCATCCCCGCCGAGGTGATCCAGCCCGGACTGGAGATGGTGGTGGAGGTCGACCCGGATGGGACGCTCGATCCGAATCTGGGCGTGTCGAAGCGCGTCCCCGAGACTGGACGATCGGCCGTCGATGTGAAGGCCGTGCCTCCGATGTACCTGACCCTGATCCCCTTCGTCTCGACCGTCGACAACGACCAGGACGCGGTGACGCTCGTCAGCAACGCCGACCCGGATGACGAGATCTTCTGGCAGACGAACAACTATCTCCCCGTCGGAGAGCTGGAGATCATCCGCCACGCAAGCGTGAGGGTCGACACGAACGACATGCTCGAGATCCTGAGTCGCGTGGTGACCATCCGGACTGTGGAGAATGGGGTCGGACACTGGTTGGGTCTCCTCCCGAATCCTGCCGGCGGTACCAACGGCGTCGCGTGGCTGCCGTTCGGGCCCGACAGCCTCACGCACCTGGGGAAGACCGCGGCCTCGCGGCTGAGCGCGGAGACGATCGCGCACGAACTCGGACACAACATCAGCCTGTCGCACGCGACGTGCAGAGGAGACGAGGAAGGCCCGGACCTGACCTACCCGTACGAGAACGGAGGGATCGGTGTCTGGGGCTGGGATCCGCGCGACGGCGGCTCGCTCGTGGACCCCACATCCACGGTTCGGGACTTCATGACGTACTGCGACCCGTCGTGGGTGAGCGACTACTACTTCTCGAACGCGCTGCGCTTCCGTCTCCAGGACACGACCGACGTGCGGCGGGAAGCTCCGGCCGCCTCGCGGATGCTCGTGGTCTCCGGCGGCGTCACGGCGGACGGCGATCCCTGGCTCGATCCCGCCTTCGTCGTCGACACGCGACCGGCCGTGCCCACCGCGGGCGGACCGTGGCGGTTGACCGGGCGCCGGGCGGACGGCGGCGAACTGTTCTCTCTGGCTTTCACGATGGCGGGCCTGTGGGATGGCGACGGGCGGTCGGGATTCTCCTTCGCGCTGCCCGTCCAGCCGGCGTGGGCGACGGAGTTGACGAGCCTGGTGCTCTCCGGGCCGGACGGGAGCGTCGAGATGACGGAGGGAAGCGAGCCTCCGGTCGCGATCCTGCGCGACCCGGGAACGGGCCAGGTGCGGGCCATTCTCACCGACCTGCCGCCCGGTCCGCTGGCCCAGACCGCTGCGGAAGACCGCGCGCCGGAGCCGGGGCTCGAAGTGTTGGTGAGCAGCGGACTCCCCGGCGCGTCGGCCTGGCGGCGCTGATTCGAGGCTGAACCTGGCGGCCGGGCGACGGACAGCTCGGCCGCGGGTTCCCCCGTCTTGCGGTGTCGGCGAAACCCGCATTCCGAGGTCGGGATCGCGGGAAACAACGAACGGGAGGGCGCATGCGAACGCAATCGACTGCTCCGCCTTCGGCTTCGCCCCGCCGAGTTCCGTCGTACCTGCCTGTCGTCGCGGCCGTGTTCGGACTCGCTCTGTTGCCCCTTGGCGTGAACGCGCAGTGGACGAACCGGTATCCGAAGGTCGCGGGGTACGGGCACCACGTGTACCTCGAGGGCTACGAGCTTCCGCTGCTCACGGCGGGGCCCATCGACCCGGCCGTGTCGCCGGACGGCGAGCGGGTGGCGTTCGCGTCGCGCGGCTGGATCTGGGTCATGGACCTTGCGAGCGGCGTGACGCGGCGGCTGACCCGCGGCGGGGGGATCGACGCGCGGCCCGCCTGGTCTCCCGACGGGCAACTGGTCGCGTTCGTGCGCGACGACACGGAGGACACGGAGATCGTCTGGGTCGCCGCGGGCAGCGGAGCCGAACTCGGCCGCGTCGACAGCCCCGGACTGGAACTCGACCCCGCGTTTTCCGCTGACGGGACGAAGATCTTCTACTCGTCCGCCGAGTCGGAGGTGCGGGCGCTGGATCTGTGGGCCGTCGACATCGCGACCGGGGTTCGGCGGCCGGTGACCGACGCGCCCGGGCTCGAACTCAAGCCCCAACCCGGCGAACGCGCGCTCGTCTACCTGTGGAAGGGCGGCGGCCGCGACCGCGTCGTCGTGCGCTCCGACGATTCGCCGGAGCCACGGACGCTCATCGAGGGGAACATCGCGTCCATGGCGCGGCCGGCCCTGAGTCCCGACGGGTCCACCGTGGCCGTGAACTGGCCGACCCAGGACGGATGGGATCTGAGACTCCTGAACGTCGCCGACCCGGGGCCGTCGATCCTGCTGGCGTCGGGAGGCCTGCCGCTGACGCCCGCGTGGGGGCCGTCAGGCGAGTGGGTCTACTTCTCCGAAGCCGATGACCGGGAACGGCTGAAGCTCAAGCGCGTGCGGGCCGCGGGTGGCCCCGTCGAGGCCGTGAACGTGACGGCCCGGGATTGGGGAACCGCGACCGCGAGCCTTCGGATACGAACGGTGTTCGAGGGTGGCGGTGCTCCGGTTGCAGCCCGACTCTCCGTTGTGGATGGGGCGGGGCATCCGCTCGTCCCGGACGGTCCCGCGTCGCGGTTCGATGGACAGAGCGGCCGCGTCTTCTTCTATTCGCCCGGCGTCATCGAACTCACCGTACCCGTCGGCGAGGTCACCGTCGCGGCCGTTCAGGGGCTCGCGACGCCCGAATCATCGACGACGCTGCAGCTCGACGAGGCGTCCGGCGTTGCGGAGGTCGAAGTCGTGCTGTCTCCCGTCTGGGACGCGCGGGCCGGCGGCTGGAGTTCGGGCGAACATCACTTTCACCTCAACTACGGCGGCCCCTACGACCTCTCTCCCGACGACCTTCCGCCGATGATGCGGGGCGAGGCGCTCGACTTCGCCACGCCGCTCCTCGCGAACCTCCACAACCGCTTCGAGGACCAGGATCTGTGGACGTGGCGCCACTCGGGCGGCCCGCCCTTCGTCCGCTTCGGCCAGGAGGTCCGGTCCCACTTCCTGGGACACCTGGGCCTGATCGAGATCGACGACCTGTTCTGGCCCTGGGTGTGGGGGCCCGGCTACCAGGTCTACGGGTCGGACGACCGCGCGAACGCCGAGCCGCTGCGCCACGCACGCGCCCAGGGAGGCTTCCAGTACTACGTGCATCCCGTGAGCAACCGGGGCAGGCCGCGCGCGACGCCGTGGGCCGAAGCACCGATCGCCGACCTCCACGGCAGCGTGCCGATCGAACTCGTCACGGATGCCGTGCTGGGAGATCTGGACGCGCTCGAGATCGTCTGTCTCTGGAGCGACGAAGTCCTCACCTCCCAGATCTGGCACCTGCTCCTGAACGCCGGCATCCCGATCGTGCCCTCGGCCGGGACCGATGTGATGAACAACTTCTACCGCACGATGGCCATCGGCGTGTCGCGCGTGTACGCGCAGACGGGGCCGATGGCGAACTGGTCGACCTACATGGACGCGCTCCGGCGCGGCCAGACGTTCGTGACCAACGGACCGTTCCTCGAGTTCAGCGTCGGCGCGGCGGGTCCGGGCGGCGTCGTGCCCGCCGGAGAGGTCTCGTGGTCGCTTGACGTCGCGACCGCCACGGAAGTGGATCGGGTCGAGGTGCTGGTCAACGGCGACGTGGCGTGGAGCGGGGAGGGGCTCGACGGCCCCGGCTCGCGGCGCTTCGAAGGCGACCTGACGCTTCCGGAGGGGGGATGGGTCGCCGCGCGCGCCGTCGGCGGCCCCGCCCGCTGGCCGATGATGGCGAACTATCCGTTCGCGCACACGGCACCCGTCTGGATCGGGAGCGTCGGCAGTTCCGACCCCGAGGCCCGTCAGACGGCGGTCGCCGAACTCCTCGCGATTCTGGGCGTGGCGCGCCTCAGGCTGACCGCGGGCTACGGCGGCGCGGACATCCCCGAACTCCTCGGTCGTTTCGACGCCGCCCGTGAACGGCTGGAGGCGCTGGCCGCGCGGTGACGGGTGGCCGCGGCTCCGGGGCCCGCCCTTCGCGTACCGCGCTGGCCCTCGTGATCGAAGCTCCCGGGCCGGCCGGAGAGACGCGCCGCTGGCTGCTCGTGCGCCGCCCCGATGACGATCCCGATCTGCCCGGCGTGTGGGGCCTGCCCGCGGGCTCGCATGCCGGCGGCGAGACGGACGAGGCGCTCGTCCGGCGCATCGGCCGCGAGAAGCTCGGCGTGGAGGCCGAGGATCTGGGCCGCCTGAGCGAGGGCCACCTCGACCGGCCGGGCTATCGGCTCGAGATGCGCCTGCACGCGGCCCGGGTCGTGGCGGGCGAACCCCGCGTGCCCCAGTCCGTCCCCGGCGTCACCCAGTATTCCGAGTGGGACTGGAAGCTGCCGTCCGAACTCCGGGGCGGGGCGGACCGCGGGTCGCTGTGCTGCCGGCTCGCCCTCGACTTCGCGGCGGCGAGCGGAGCATAGAGCCCGGAGGCCTGCCACACAGGCCGGCTACCGGCTTAGAGCTTGATGTCGAGGCGCCTGGCCGCAGCCAGCGGCGGGGCCGCGAGGCCGCAGCCCACGTAGGCGGCGAGCGAAAGCGCCATCGCGGGGAACACCTCGTGCACGGCCTCGGAGAACGGGACCCAGCGCCAGCACAGCAGCACCGTGAAGCCGGTCAGGAGCGAAGCCACGGCCCCCGCCCCCGTGCCTCGCCGCCAGAGCAGGCCGAGCACCACGGCCGGGAAGAAGCAGGCCGCGTAGAGCCCGCCCGAGAACGCGGTCAGCGTGACGATGCTCCCCGGCGGATTGAGCGCGAGCCAGGCCGTGATGATCGCGAATAGCGCGACCCAGAACCGCGTATGCGCCACCGCGCGCCCCTCATCCGCCTGCGGCCGGAAGAGCGAGATCACATCCCGCTCCCAGGTCGAAGCCATCACGAGCAGTACGCTGTCCAGCGACGACATCGCCGCCGCGAGCATGGCCACGAGGATGAACGCCGCCGGGAGCGCCGGCAGGATCCCCGCGTCGCCGAGCAGCGTCGGCACGACGAGGTCCGATTCCGCGAGCCCGCTGCCGATCACCGCGTGGGCATAGAGCCCGATCGGGAGCAGAAGCGTGTACACGCCGAGGAACGCGATCGTCGACACGACGAGCCCGCGGCGCACCGCCTGCGGATCGGCGAGCGCATAGAAGCGCGAGAGCTGTCTCGGATCGACGATGAACTTGAGCGTCCCCGCCACGATGATCCCGATGAGGACGGGGAAGGGCATGGCCGCGTCCCAGCGGAAGAGGCCGGACGTATCCGGCGCCGCGCGGATCGCGTCGATGGCCCCAAGCCCTCCGGCGCTGTTCAGCGTCCCCCAGAAGAGGAGGATGGCGGCGATGGACATCACGATCCCCTGAACCGCATCCGTCTTCACGACCGAGATGAACCCGCCCACCGCCGTGTAGAGGACGACGACGATGAACACGAATCCGATCGCGCCCCGATAGGGGATGTCGAGGAAGATCTCGAGCAGGTTCCCGATCCCCTTGAACACCGCAATCATGTACAGGAAACTGGCAAAGATCACGATGACCGCCGCCAGGACGCGCGCCGCCCGGCTCTCGAAGCGGAACCCCACGTAGTCGGCGAGCGTGACCGAGTCCACCGCCCCCGTAAAGGCGCGCAGCCGCGGCGCGACCCAGATCCAGGCCGAGAGCGAGAAGACGACGACGGCGGGCGCGAGCAGGAGCCACGGCGCCCCGTACGTATACGCCTGTCCGGAGAAACCGACGAAGCTGTTCGTGCTCGAGTAGGTCGCGAAGAAGGAGAGGCCGAGCACGACCCCGCCCATCGACCGCCCTCCGACGTAGTAATCCGCCCGTCCCTTCGTGCCGCGGCGGCCCTCGATCGCGTGCCGCACGAGCAGGGCGCCGTAGACGGCGAGGAGCGCCACCGCGATCCAGTGTGTCTGCAGCCAGGCCATTCGCCTCTCGGGTCCGGGGTTCGGGGGGCGGTCTCCAGTCCGGTCGCGGGCCGCCGCGGGCGTTCGCCGGGCATTCGGCGGTTCGACCCCGGTATCTGATTGGACCTCGCGTCCTCGGACAAGCCCCGGCTCCAATCCCCCTGCCGGTCCTCGCCCTTTCCGTTGCCTCGCCAATCGCCTGACGCAAGGTTGGATTTCGACGACCGGCAGCGGTCGGTGACGCGGATCGATCCCGGGTCACGCTACCGTACGACGGAGGGCATCGAAGTGGCGCAGGCAACGAGTACCCTGAGTCCCGAAGTCCATACCCGCCAGCGACTTCCCGAGCGGGGAATCGACTGGGAGACGCTCAGGAGCGAACTGCTCGGCCGGAAGGCGGTCGACTACGACTGGAGGAACGGTCGCGTCCCGTACCTCGTCTACTACGTGAACGAGGCGCTGAAGCAGGTGCAGGACGCCTCGCACGCCATCTACTCGGTGGAGAACGCCCTCTCCGGGCAGGGTTCCTTCCCCAGCGTCGGGGCGATGGAGGACGAGGTCATCCAGATGGGCCTGGATCTCTTCAACGCGCCCGAGGGTGCGGGGGGGCAGTTCACCTCCGGGGGCACGGAGAGCATCTTCCAGGCCGTGAAGGTCGCGCGGGACATGAAGCGCGAGGCGCGCCCGGACCTGGGCCGGCTCAACATCGTCGCCGCCTACAGCCGCCACCCCTCCGTGGACAAGGCCGCCCAGATCCTCGACCTCGACATGAAGTACGTGGATTGCCGAGCCGACTTCCGGGCGGACGTGGACGCCATCCGCGAGGCCATCGATGAAGCCTCCGTCTTCATCTACGCCGGGGCTCCCACCATCTACTACGGGCTCATCGACCCGATGCGCGAACTCGGCGAACTCGCCCTCGAGACGGGCGTCCGCCTGCACTCGGATGCCTGCTACGGCGGCTTCATCGCGCCGTTCGCGCGGGAACTGGGCTATCCGGTCCCCGACTTCGATCTCTCCGTGCCGGGCGTGTCCAGCCTGTCCGCCGACCTCCACAAGTTCGGTTTCGCGCAGAAGAGCGCCTCGCTCGTCCTCTTCGCCGATGGCGACGACCTGCGCTACGCGCGGTACGTCATCCGCGACCTCGTTGGCGGCTCCTACGCCTCGGCCACGGCCCAGGGCTCCCGGCCGGGAGGCGCGGTGGCCTGCGCGTGGACCATGCTCCGGCACCTCGGCCGGGAGGGATACCGGGAGATCGTGCGCGGGATCATGGAGACGACGCGCGCGGCGATCGAGGGCGTGAGGGCGATCGACGGCCTCTACGTGTTCGAGCCCGAGGGGGACACGAACCTCTTCCGCTACGATGTCGAGCCCGGCGAACCGTTCAACATCTTCGCGGTCGCGAGGCTCATGAACGAGCGGGGCTGGATGATGGGACAGCACCGCAGGCCGCCCGCCATCCACCAGCCCATCACGTCCGTCCACACGCCCGTGCTCGGCGAGTACCTCTCGGACCTCGAGGCGTGCGTCGCCATCGCCCGGCGCGACCGCCTCGAAGACACCTTCCTCGACGGCACCTACTAACCGATGCCGGCCGGACTGTTATCGGGGCTGATCATCGCGCTCCTGACGCTGCTCGGGGTGGGCGCCCGCTACTACGTGCACGGCGATCTCAACGCCATCCACGGTCTGTTCAGCCTGTTCTTCTCGACGAACCTGCTGATCTGCTACTGGGAGGCGTGCCTCTACCTGCGGCGGGACTACATCGAGGAGCGCCGCGTGTACTGGCGCGACCGGCGGCGCGAGACCGGCCGGACCCCGGCCGTCGAGTTTCTGACCACGCGGGTGCCGCTGAGACGGATTCTGTCCCCGACGGTCTGGGCGGACGCCTGGGCGACCTATTCGATGGTGGATGAATCCTATGCGGATCGCCGCACGTTCGGGTTCACCGCCGATATCGCCAACGGATTCTTCACCCCGGTCCCGACGCTGGTCCTCTACGCGGCCTTCACCTTCGCTTTCCTGCCGGCCGTCGTGGCCGGCATTCTCGCCGCCATGCTGTTCTGGCAGTGGACGTACGTCTCGTCGCTCTACTGGGTCAGCTTCTTCGTTGCGCAGAGGCAGACGCTGATCACGAAAAGCGAGTTCCTCGTCTACGTCGGCGCCCCGACCGCGTTCTGGGTGCTGTGCCCCGCATTCGGACTGTACGTCTCAGTTCGCCTGATCCTCGACGGCCACTACGGCGTGCTGGGATTCTGACCGATGTCGAAGTTGTTTGTCCTGTCATACGAAGGAAGGGCCTGATGAAACGCTTCCCGATCCGGATGATCGCCCTGTTCGCCGCGTCTCTCCTCCTCCTGCCGCCGGAGGCCACGGCCCGTCAGGCGAGCTTCGGCGGGCGTGCCGACCGGCCGGCGCACCGTCCGGCGGTGCCGGGCCCGAACGGGCTGGTGACAGCGGGCCATCCTCTGGCGTCCATTGCGGGTCTCCGCACGCTCATGGCGGGCGGCAACGCCGCAGACGCCGCTGTCGCGACCCTGGCCACGCTTAACATCGTGCGGCCGCAGATGTCCGGGATGGCGGGGAATGGGTTCGTCACCCTCTACGACCGCGTCTCCGATCGCGTGTACTCGCTCGGGGCCACGGGGGCCGCTCCGCTGGCCATCGATCCCGCGAGCCGCACGGCCGACGAGTTGAACAAGGGGATTCACGCGGGCGTCGTCCCCGGCCTGTTCGGGGGATGGATCGCTCTCCTGGACCGCTTCGGCACCATGAGCCTGGCCCAGGTGCTCGCCCCGGCCATCGACTACGCCGAGAACGGCCACCCCATCGAGGCGTCCGTGGTGGCGGCGATCGAGTCTCACCGGGAGCTCTTCGAGAGCTTCCCGTCCAGCCGGCGGATGTTCCTCCCGCGCGGCAGGGTGCCGGAGCCCGGCGAAACGTTCCGCATGCCCGACCTGGCGAACACGCTCCGCAAGGTGGTCGAGGCCGAGCAGGCGGCTCTGGCGGCCGGCAGGACGCGCTCGGAGGCGCTCCAGGCCGCCTTCGACCGGTTCTACCGGGGCGACATCGCCGAGGAGATGGCTCAATTTTATGCGGAGAACGGAGGCGACTTCACCACGGAGGACTTCGCCCGTTACGAGCCCATCTGGGCGGAGCCGATCCACACGACGTACCGGGGATACGACATCTACACCAGCCCGCCGACGTCGCGCGGAGGGTTGGAGGTGACGATGCAGTTGAACCTCGTCGAGGGATTCGATCTGCGGGCCCTCGGCGCCGGGAGCGCGGAGACCATCCACCTGCTGTCGGAGGCGATCAAGGTCGCCAAGGCCGATGTCTATACCTATGCGGCCGACCCCGCCCTGGTCGACGTGCCCCTCGACGCGTTGCTGTCGAAGGAATACGCGGCGGTTCGCCGATCCCTCATCGACCCGTCCCGCGTGATGGCGTACCCGGGCGCCGGGAATCCGGTGCAGGTCGACGAATTCCAGTCGGCGGCAGCGTTGGAGTCGGACGCGCGCGCCCGGGGAGAGGCGGCGGGAGCGACCGCGGCCCCGCTACGGCGGGGACACCTGGCCGAACAGGCGCAGGCGGGGAGCACGACCAGCTTTTCCATCGCGGACCGCTTCGGCAACGTCGTCGCGGCCACGCCCACCCACGGCGGGGCCTTCGGCACAGGCGTGGTGGTCGGCAACACCGGCCTCACCTTCAACAACGGATCGCGCATCGGTTCGACGTCGCCCTACCCCGACCACGTGAACTACGTCCGGGGAGGGCAGATCCCGATCCTCAACAACTCTCCCATCATCGTGCTCAGGGAAGGTCGGTTCCACGCGGCTCTGGGGACGCCGGGCGGCGAGACGATCGGCCAGACACAGTTCCAGGTGCTCGTGAACCTCCTCGACTTCGGGATGCCGATACAGGAGGCGATCGCGACGCCCCGCTTCACTCTGAGCGGGGAGCCCAACTTCTACCGCCCCGGAGCCGAAATCCGTTTCCGCCTGGAGGATCGCCTGCCCGAAGACGTGAAGGCGACGCTCGAAGGGCTCGGATACACCGTGGAACTCGCCCCCGGTTATGCCTTCGGCAGCATCCAGGGCATCACCTACGATGCCGCGACCGGCGCCCTCATGGCCGGCGCCGACCCCCGCCGCGTCGCCTACGCCGTCGGCTGGTAAAGCCCGTCAACGCGAATCAGGCAGCCTCGTCGTCTACAGCGGTCAGTATCCTCCGCCAATCGCCCGACAGGCGCGTCAACTCGTTCGCTTGAACCCACACCTGTCCTCCGGCTCGCTGCACCTGGCCATAGGCCCAGCGAGCGATCTGAAGCGTCGCCCGCCAGTCATGGAGGACCCGGCTCTCCTCGAAGCCGGCCTCCAGTTCGTCCCGGCAAACGCGGTTCCGTTCCGTCCAGCGTTCGAGATGCTCTTCCGCCGCGAGCAGGTCGGACTTGCTCGAGTTACACCCCCGATGGGCCAATACGAAGTTGTGTCCCAGGTCGAGCGAGTATCGTCGCCACGGGATGAAGTGGTCGACATCGCCACCGGACTTGATGTCGCTCTCGCAGTAGAAGCAACGGCCACCTTGCACCGCCCTGAGGAGAGGACGATACGAGTCAAGCGAGGTGCGCTGAGAGCCGAAGAGGAACGACCGCAGATCGACGACCTGGCCGAGAAGCTGAGGGTTGAGCCGCTGAACGAAGTGGGACCAGGCTCCCTCGATCACGTCGGTGACCAGCGGATAGAACACCCGAAAGCAGTAGGCGACGCCGGATTGTAGCCGAACCGACCCGCCTCTATCGACGTTCTCGTACAGGAACTCGAGGCGTTCCGACCCGACCGTCTGCAACTTCCAGAGCGGCATCTTCCTTACCGTCTGCTCCACCCTCCGCCGGAGGTTGTCCCAATCCGGGCGGCTTCTCTCAAGCTCGGCCAGGGAGCCTTGGTAGCGGTTGTGGCGCTCGGCCAACTCGCGGACAACCAGTGCCTGTCGGCCCGTGTTCTGGTGCAGGATCCCCGCGTTGTCGCCGGCGGGGTACGGCATTGCCTGGGGCCAGTACAGCCGCACGAACTGCTCGGCAATGTCGGCGGTGGACAGTTCAAGTTCGTCCCCACTGTCGTCACCCTTGACGAGGCACAGGTCGGCGATGGCATGGAGCAGCGCGAACTTGTAACTGGACGTGAAGCTGCCCTCGTCGAGCAGGCGCTGGAGCGACCGGAGAAACTCGAGCTGCCCTTCGGCCGTCGGCGGCCGCGGCGCGTTCATGAGTCCCAGTACGCGGCGTGCTCGGGCAGGACCCAGCGAATCCCGCCTCTCGGGTCTGCCACATCTCCCTTGAAGCGGGGGATCACATGTATGTGGGCGTGCCCCACGGTCTGGCCGCCCGCCCGCCCCTCGTTGATCCCCACGTTGAAGCCGTCGGGATTGAGTTCCGCTTGAAGCCTTGCCCTCACGCCGGAGACGAGGCTCCATATGTCCGCCTGGACCTCGTCACTTCGGGCGAAGAAGGTCTCCGTGTGCTCTCTGGGGACTACGAGCGTGTGGCCGCGGCTCACCGGATACCGGTCCTCGACCGCGAGAGCATGCCGCGACTCGGCAACCACGGATTCCCTGGGCACATCGCAGAAGGGGCAGTCGGCCTTTTGGACGGCGGCACCACGCGAACTGGCGGTAGCCTCCCGGGTTTCTCGAGGCCACCAGATCATCCCTTCCATCAACTTCGTTTCATCTCGAGCTGCGGTCAGAGCGGAGATATCGTCCACGTGGCGGCCCATGACCACGGCGGACACCGCTGCGTCGAAGGCGTCCTCGGACGACATGGCCTTGCACGCGAGTGAGCCCTCTATTTCTGGCAGTCCCTGATCCAGATACGCCTGCCGCGCATCGAAATCGGACTTGTTCACCGGGCCCGTGAGCAGTCGCGGGTAGATCTCGATCACCAGTGGCATCCGGACTTCATGAAACGGCCAGATCGAGAAGCCCGCCGCGCGGAGCGTGGCCAGGTGAGGCATTCCTCGGATCGAGCCGGTGCCCACCGCACCGCCGCCGCCGATCTGGAACACGCTTTTGGGATTCGAACCCGTCTCCCCGGACACCTCTCGTTCGGTGTGCCGAAAATGGTGGCGCAGCTTCGGCTTCCCCTTTCCCGGTCTTCCCCAGAACGGGGGCGGGCAGCTGCTTAGCCATCCTTCTCCCTGGGTGGAGACGATGTCCCAAAGTTCTTCTATCGACGTCGCGCCCAGGTGCTCGGCGAACCAGAGGGGGAAGGAGAACCCGAAATCCAGGCCAACCACGACATCGGAGTCCGCCGCCGCGTCGTCGATCAGATGGCGGATCCATTCGCCGCGGTCGCGGCCGGACTCCAGGCGAGCCAGGCGTCCGTCCCGTACCTCGGCGAGCCAGATCTTCGACGACGCCCCCGATTTCGCGCCGGACCAGTCGACGGCGATGGCGCGGGTCATCGCCGTCCCGCGCCAGGAATGTTGGGGCCTCGGGCGTTCGGAGGAGGTCCGGCGCGGAGGATGTTGATGGGGGCGAGGTCGGGGTGGCGGCAGGCGGCCAGGCGGAGGATGAAGGTGTCGACGAGGGCGTGCTGGCCGGACAGGCTCGCGTGGCTGACCATGTCGGTGAGGACCATCCAGGCGGAGAAGGGCGGGAAGCGGACCTCCCGCCACGTCTCGTCCTGCTCCTGGAAGGACGGCGTGTCCTTCATGTAGTTGTGGAAGCGCCGCATGAGACGGTCGTACGGGCTGGAGTCCGCGAGCACCGCCTCACCCAGCCCCGCCTTCGCGATCCCCCGCAGCAGACGTCCGCGGAGACGGTCCACGGGGCCCCGCGCGAGCGAGCCGCCGTCCGCCACACCCGCCTCCGTCCCATAGAGGGCGAACACGTCGGGGAACGTCCCCTTCGTACACCACACGCGGTCCTCGTCCGGGTTCACGTTGACGAAGAAACGAAGAATCCGGTCCCCGTCGGTCGCCCCGTAGGCGCCGGCGTCGAAGTGGATGAGTTCGTTGCTCGCGTGCGGGGAGAGGCCGCGGCCCCGCTCCTGAATCGGGCGGAAGCTTGTCGTCCCCACCGTCCAGCCCTCGGTGAGCGCGGGCAGGCACTCCCGGAGGAAGGCGCGAACCCGGGCGCCGTGCGCAGTGAGGGTGTCGAGAACGGCATCCCGCAGCCCTCCGCGCGCCGCCACGCCGCGAAGGCGCCCGCTCTCCGGGTGGTAGCTGACGTTTTTTGCACGCAACTGGCGCGGGAGTTCCGTCCGCAGCCGCTCGAGATCCTCATCCGGCGGGAGTTCGAGCGGGCAGACGGGGAAGAGGACGATCTCCCCCCGCTCCAGCGCGTCGGCGAGATCGGGCCGCGGGCCGCGGACGGGCCCTGCCTCGGTGACCGGACCCCGCCCCGGGTTCAGGTGCCCCCGCTCAGTTGTGGGCGCGGATCAGTTGCGCGAGCCGATCGCCATCACTTCGAACCGCGCCCCGAACAGGAGGGGCCCGGAGCCGAGGAAGGCGCGCGCCGGGAAGTTCTCCGTGAAGTAGGTCCGGTAGACCTCGTTGAACACGTCGTAGAGAGCGACATCCGAGCAGAACACCTGCACCGAGACGAGGTCGTCCATCGTAATCCCGGCCTCTTCCACCGTGTTCTTGATCGCCTCCATGACGAGCCGGGCCTCCTCCTCCGCGTCGTTGGGCGGACGCCCGTCCACGAGTCCCAGCGACCCGGACACGAAGAGCAGGTCGCCCACCCAGACGGCGCCGCTGAAGGGAAGAACGCCCTCCTCGCTCGCGTGCCGCGGGTTGATGTACTCACGCTGGGCCGAAAGATCGGAAGCCATGGCCGCGAAACCTCCGGTGGCAAGAAGTGAGACCAGGATGAAGCGCTTCATGAGTCGGTTCCTCTTGTTGGGGTTCAGTGGTCGCCGGTTCAGTGGTCGCCATCTGCCGGCGTCTCGGCCGCCTCCGCGAGCGTCTCCCTCGCCTGCGACACGATGTAGGCCTGGATCGCCCGAACCTGCTCGGAATCGAGCAATCCCTCGTACGACGGCATCCCCTGCGCTTCGCGACTTCCTCCGAGCACGATGTCCTCGAAGTTGCGGTGCACGATGTCGGTCGACCGCTGCAGGTTCGGCATCGCGCCCTCCGAGCCGCCTCCGCCGCCATGACAGATGCCGCAGTACTGCCCGTACACGTCCGCCCCGCGCGCCAGCGACTCGGCGTCCGTGGGCAGGTCGAGGTCGGGCACGTTCGCGGGCCGCTTCCGCTGCGGCGTCGGCATGGGCTCCGTCCCGCCCAGCACGAAGGTGAAGACCCGCCCCCGCTGCTCGTAGTTCGCCGCGTCGCCGTAGGGAGATCCGCTGCGTCCGCGCGCGCCGCCCCAGCCGGCCGCCACGGACACGTGCTGCCGCCCGTCGACGAGGTAGGTCACCGGGCCGCCGAGGATGCCGAGGCCGGTGGAGACGTCCCACAACTGGTCTCCCGTCTCGGCGTCGTAGGCGACGAAGCGGCCGTCCCCGCCGCCCTGGAACACGAGGCCCGTCGTCGTCGTCATCGTGCCGCCGTTCCAGTAGCCGAGCTGGGGGACGGTCCAGCGCGCCTCCTGCGCCTTGGGGTCCCAGGCGACGAGGAACCCGGCGTCATCGCGGGCGCCGTAGCGGCTCCGGAGCCCGAGGTTGCTCACCGCGGGCCCGTAGCCGTGGTCCTCGATTTCGAGGTCCGTGAACACCCAGTCGGGCGGCTCGCTGCGCTCGACCCACCCCTCCTGGATCGGCAGGTACATGAGCCCCGTCTCCGGGTTGAACGACTGCGGCTGCCAGTTGTGGCCTCCGAGGGCGGCCGGCGTGATCAGCGTCCAGACCTCCGCGTGCACGGCTTCCGGCCGCTCGGTGGGGCGGCCGGTCTCGAGGTCGAGTCCCTCCGCCCAGTTCTGCACGATGTATTCCTGGCCCGACAGGAACTCGCCCGTCTCGGCGTCCAGGACGTAGAAGAAGCCGTTCTTCGGCGCCTGCATGATCACGCGGCGCATGCGGCCGTCGAACTCGAGATCGGCGAGCGTCATCGGCTGGACCGCCGTGTAGTCCCAGTGGTCGCCGGGCGTTGTCTGGAAGTGCCACACGTACTCGCCCGTCTGCGGGCGCAGCGCGAGGATCGAGGCGAGGAACAGGTTGTCGCCGCCCCCCGGGCTCCGGTGGCTGCGCGACCACGGGGACCCGTTGCCGGTTCCGATGTAGAGGAGGTCGAGCTCCGGGTCGTAGATGATGGAGTCCCAGGCCGTGCCGCCGCCGCCCGCGATCCACCACTCGCCGCTCCACGTCTCCGCCGCCATCTCCATGGTTTCGGACTCAAAGCCGTCCGCCGGGTTGCCGGGCACCGTGTAGGTGCGCCACACGAGTTCGCCGTCGTCCGCGTCGTACGCGGAGACGTAGCCGCGGACGCCGTACTCGGCTCCCCCGTTGCCGATGATCGCGAGCCCCTGCACCACGCGGACCGCGCCCGTGATCGTGTAGGCCTCGTTCGGGTCGATGGTGAGCGTCTCCCACACGACGTCGCCGGTCTCCGCGTCGAGGGCGACGAGGCGGCCGTCGATCGTGCCCACGATCACCTTGCCCTCGTAGAGCGCGACGCCCCGGTTCACCACGTCGCAGCAGGCGAGGCGCCCGCGGATGCGCGGGACGCCGGGGTCGTGGCGCCACAGCCGCTCCCCGGTGCGCGTGTCGATCGCGTGCACGACGCTCCACGGGGAACTGATGTACATGACGCCGCCCACGACGAGCGGCGTGGCCTCGACCCCGCCCCGCAGCTCGATGTCGTACGTCCACGCGAGGCCGAGACCGTCGACGTTGTCCCGCGTGACCTCATCCAGCGTGCTGAAGCGGTCCTCCGCGTAGTTGCCGCCGTAGGTGAGCCAGTTGCCATCCGGCCGCGCCGCCTCGAGCACGGCGTCCGTCACGTCGGCGGCGCTCCGCACGGCCGACGGCTCGGGCGGTGGCGCGTCCGCGGTGCAGGCGGCGACGGGAGCGAGGAGCAGCAGGGCATGGAGTCGCGTGCGCATGGTCTCTCCCGGTCACGGGGGTGGGGTACGGACCTCAACCGAACAGTGTACGATCTAACACTGTCCGATGTCCTCAGTCACGACCCGTTCAAAGGACCCTGAACCCCTCCCGCCTTGCCGCGTTGGAGAGGCGGTGGTCGCTGCTGACCAGCTCGAGCCGCTGCGGATCTTCGGCTGCAGCGGCAAGGGCTGCCGCCAACTGCAGCGCGTCCGCCCCCCGCAGCGGGTGAAGCCGAAGCAGTCTGATCGCACGGTTGCGAACCTGTTCGAGAGGCTCGACCTCTATCCAACCGGCGGCCAACCGCCGAAGCCGCTCCAGGGACCGGTCGAGCCCGCCGGGTTCGAAATGCTGCTCCCGGTGGAGACGGTTCAGGGCCGACGCGCATTCGACGCGGCTTCCCCACCACGTAACGATCGCCGGATCGTCCCGGATCGTGGCACGGCGCTCGGCGCTGCCCGCCTCGTCCACGAGAAGTGTCACGAGAGCCGACGAATCCCAGTATTTCAACGGCCCTCGGCGCGCTCGGCCACGATCATGTCGCTGGCGCTCACCCCTTCGGCGAGCCGCGGGGCGGGGACACTCAGGAAGCGTTCGACATCGAAGGGAGTGCGGGGAGGAGTCGCCACGCCCCGGCGTACGAGGTCCGCGACTTCATGGTCGCCGCCCAGATCGTCCGGGCGGCAAGGTTCGATTCGCGCCACGGGCTCTCCGCGATGCGTGATCAACACGGCTTCCCCGCGACGGACGTCGCCCAGGAGCCCGCTGAGGGCGTTCTTCGCTTCGCTGACGCTGGCTCGTCTCATCTGGCCATTCTGGCCATGTCGATATCGCCTGTCAAGCGTTCAGGCTCGCCCGCTCGAACGCAGCGGGGCTTTTGCCACGGGCTGCTAGTTCGCGGAGTTCCCGGGCCGGAGGATGACCTCGCCGGGGAGTTCGTCGGTGAACTCGCCCGCGTCCACCGTGAACACGCCGTTGACCATCACGTAGTCGACACCCTCGCTGAACCGGTCCGGCTCCAGCACGGTGGCCCGGTCCCGGAGCCGCTCGAGGTCGAAGACGACGAGGTCGGCCCGGTACCCTTCGCGGACGAAGCCGCGATCCTCCAGCCCGATGATCCGCGCTGGCAGCCCCGTCATCGAGCGGACCGCGAACGGAAGCGTGATCGCCTGCAGGTCCTTCACGTAGCGGGCGATCTTGCGCGTGAAGGCGCCGAAATGGCGGGGGTGCGCGCCGGGCCGCGAGGCGAACTCGGGCACGCCTTCGACCCCGCTCACGGCCGCGTCCGACGCCGTCGCCGTGTAGTCCTGCCGGTAGTAGTTGATGACGTCCGAGTCGTGGATTCCGTAGCCGCGCGTCCAGGCTCCGCCGAGCACCTCCGGGTACCCGTTGAGCGCCATGTGGACGACGACCTCCTGGTACGTGATGTCCAAGGTGCGCCCCAGTTCCTCCAGCGTGCGGCCCACCCAGGTCGAGTCGGGGTAGCCCACCACGACCACCCGGTCCGGCCCCCCGTTGTGGTCCACGATCCACTCGATGTCGCGGGCGATGAGGCCCCGGAGTTCCGGGTCGGCCCACCGGCGCTCCAGGTGCGCCCGGGCATCGTCGAACACCCCCGGGCGGTTGTAGACCGGGCTGTCCCTCCCGCCGCTCGTGTCCACGGTGTCGTGCACCAGGCTCCAGCGCGGGATCATGGGGCGCGCGCCCCCGCCGAACGTCTCGTAGGGGTAGACGTCGAGGTAGACTTCCAGCCCCTCCGCGCGCGCCCGGTTCACGACCAGCGTGTCCTGCCCGGAGCGGCCGAAGCTGGCGCGGCCCCGCGCCTTGTGGTGGCTCGCCACGACGCGGATCCCCGTTTCACGGGCGATGTTCACGGTCTCCGCCAGCCCCTCGTTCCCGTCCACGGGCCCCTCCGTCGCGGTGCTCGGCAGTTCCCACAGCGGCATGGCCGCCTCGCTGCGCTGGTGCGCGACGTAGAAGCCGTCGTAGGGGGCCACGGCCCCGGCGAGGGCGATGACCTCCTCCGGCGTGCTGTAGCGGGCGGGGCGGTACTCGACGCCGGCGCCCAGCCCCCACGCCCCCGACTCCATTCCCTCGCGCACGAGCGCCTGCATGCGGGCGATCTCGTCCTCCGTCGCCGCACGCCAGTAGTCGTTGCCCATCACTTCGGCGCGCACCGTGCTGTGGCCGACCATGGGGACGAAGTTCATCGCGTGTCCCAGCTCGCGGAGAGCCGCGATCTCCGCGCTGAGCGGCCATGACTGATTGCGGCCGTCCGGCCCGCCGATGACCGTCGTGAGCCCCTGGCTGTTCAGGCTCTTCGCCCGCCGGGCCTCCAGGTGCTCGGAGGTCATGGCGCGGTCGGCGTGCGAGTGCAGGTCGATGAACCCCGGCACGACGTACATCCCTGTCGCGTCCACGACCCGCCGCGCCGTCGCGTCGCCGAGCCTCCCGATCCGCACGATCCGGTCGCCGGCGACGGCAATGTCCGCCTCGAACCACGGGTCCCCCGTGCCGTCGATCACGCGCCCGTTCCGGATGAGGATGTCGTATTCCTGGCCGGAAAGCGGGAGGGGGAGGGCGCCCGCCGCGAGGGCGGCGCTCGTAACCAGGAAGGCGGCGCACGGTGCGGTAAGCCGAATCATGTCAATCACCCCGGGGAAGCAACGCGGCACTGTCGGACGACCCTGACCAGCCGGACGATAACGCGACGGTTGCCCGCGGGTCGAATCGGGGAGATATGTTTCGGGCCCTGTCCCCTGTCCGATCCCGGGAGCCGACGATGCGCGAGACGAGCGAGAAGAGCGAGAAGAGCCTTCACAAGATCCGAATGACGAAGTTCGCCCTGGTCCTGTTCGCCTTGGTCCTGCTCGCCGTGTCAGGCACGCTGAGCGCGGGTCCCCTGGCCGGGCAGGGCCGGTTCGAGCCGATGGATGTGTTCCAGATCGAATACGCCGCGGACCCGCGGATTTCGCCCGACGGCAGTCAGGTGATCTACGTCCGCACGTCCATGGACATCATGCGGGACGCGAAGAAGTCCGAGCTGTGGATCATGAATGCCGACGGGTCGGATCACCGGCGCGTGGGGGTGGGCGGGTCCCCGCGCTGGTCGCCCGACGGGATCCGGATCGCCTACACGGACGACGGCCAGATCCATGTGCGCTGGATGGATACAGGCGAGGAAGCCACGCTCACGCAGCTCATCGAATCGCCGCGCGGGCTCCGCTGGTCGCCGGACGGGCGCTACCTCGCGTTCAACAAGCTCGTTCCCTATCCGCCGCCGAGCCTCGCCCCGCCGCCCAGGCCCCCCGCCGGGGCGGAGTGGGCCGATCCCCCCATCATGGAGGACCGCTTCAAGAACCGGCAGGACGGCGTCGGATATCTCGATTTCGGCTTCGATCATCTCTTCATCGTCCCGGTCGAGGGTGGGACGCCCACGCAGGTCACATCGGGCGACTTCCAGCACCAGAGCCCGGCCGCCTGGACCCCGGACGGCGCGAGCCTCGTCTTCTCGTCGAACCGGAACGACGACTGGATCCACGACTACCGCAATTCCGAACTCTACATCGTCTCCGTCGCCACCGGCGAGGTGCGCGCCCTCACCGACCGCCCCGGACCCGACCGGAGTCCGGCGGTATCTCCCGACGGGCGGCAGATCGCCTTCGTGGGCTACGAGGACCGCACGCGCACCTACCAGGTGAGCCGGCTCCAGGTGATGAACCTGGACGGAAGCGGGCGGCGCGTCCTCACGGGCGGTCTCGACCGCAGCGTCTCCAGCCCGGTGTGGGCCTCCGACGGGAGCGGCATTTACTTCCAGTACGACGACGAGGGGAACTCGAAGGTCGGCTTCGCCACGCTCGACGGTGACCTCGAAGTGCTGGCGGAGGACCTGGGGGGCACGTCCTACGGCCGTCCGTACGGCGGCGGGTCCTTCAGTGTCGCCGACGACGGGAGCTTCGCGCTCAATCAGACCCGTCCCGAATCGCCGGGAGAGGTCGCCGTGGGCGCGAGGGGCCGCGGCGTGCGCCGCATCACCTCGCTGAACGAAGACCTGCTCGCGAACCGTCAACTCGGCGAGGTCGAGGAGATCTGGTGGGATTCCTCGTTCGACGGGCGTCCCATCCACGGGTGGATCGTGAAGCCGCCCGACTTCGATCCGGCCCGGCGCTATCCCCTCATCCTCGAGATCCACGGCGGGCCCGTCTCGAACTACGGAGACCGCTTCTCCGCCGAGATGCAACTGCTCGCCGCCGCCGGCTACGTCGTCCTCTACGCGAACCCGCGCGGCAGCACGAGCTACGGCGAGGAGTTCGCGGACCTCCTCTATCACAACTACCCCGGGCAGGACTACGACGACCTCATTTCCGGCGTCGATGCCGTCATCGAGCGGGGGTACATCGACGAGGACAACCTCTTCGTCACCGGAGGGAGCGCCGGCGGCATCATGACGGCCTGGATCGTCGGCAAGACGGACCGCTTCCGGGCCGCGGTCGCCCAGAAACCCGTGGTCAACTGGATCAGCAAGACGCTCACGGCGGACAACTGGTACGGCTACTACCACAGCCGCTACGAGGGGCTGCCGTGGGAGAACCCGGACGCGTACTGGGAGTTCTCTCCCATCTCGCTCGTGGGCGACGTGAACACGCCCACGATGATCATCACGGGGGAGGAAGACCTGCGGACGCCGCTCTCGGAGTCGTACCAGATGTTCCACGCGCTCAAGCTGCGCGGGATCGACACGGCCGTGATCCGCCTGCCCGGCGCGTCGCACGACATGAGCCGCCGCCCGAGCCAACTGATGGCCAAGATCGCGAACATCGTCGCCTGGTTCGACAAGTACCGGACGCCGCCCGCCACGAGTTGACGCCCTCGGACCTGTCGTCGAACGCCGCCCCCGAACCCGGGAGATCACGCATGAGCGACGCCGGCCGGCCGCTGGCGGGAGTGCGCGTCCTTGCCCTCGAACAGTACATGTCCGCCCCCTACTGCTCGCTCCTGCTCGCGGACGCGGGGGCCGAGGTCATCAAGATCGAGCGTCCGGGCCTGGGGGACCCGCGCCGGTCCATCCCTCCCTTCGTGGAGCGGAACGGCGTCCGCATGGGCGTCGGATTCATGGCCTACAACCGGAACAAGAAATCCCTCGCGCTCAACCTCAAGAGCGACGAGGGACGCGATCTCTACCGTTCCCTCGTGGCGAAGTCCGATGTCGTCGTGGAGAACCTGCGGCCGGGGTCCGTCGACCGGATGGGCCTCGGCTACGAGGCGCTGGCCGAGCTGAACCCGGGGCTCGTGTACGCCGCCGTGTCCGGGTTCGGGAGGCTGCCCGGGCGCGAGGGCCCGTACGGCGACTGGCCCTCGTTCGACGTCGTGGCGGAGGCGATGGGGGGCGTCATGCACATGATCGGCTTCGCCGACAAGCCGCCCTCGCCCTCGATCTACGGGATGCCGGACCTCTACGCGGGGATGGCCGCGGCGCACGGCGTCTCGATGGCGCTCTACCGGCGCACCATGACGGGGAAGGGTCAGTTCATCGACTCCGCCATGTACGACGGCGTGCTGTCGCTGAACGAGCGCATGGTCTCGCTCGCCGCCAACACCGGGGCGCGGCCGAGGCGGGGCGATCCGCCCGGTTTCTACCCGCGCGGGCCGATGCCGGTGAGCGACGGATACGTCGCCTTTACGATCCCCGATGACATCATGTGGCGCCGCTTCTGCCGCATGCTGGAACGCCCCGACCTGCTGGAGGATCCCCGCCTGGATTCCCCCGACGCGCGCACCGAGAACCGCGCGCTCCTCGACGAGGTCGTCCGACCGGTGTTCGCCGAACTGACCCGCGACGAGGCGGTGCGGCGGCTTCAGGATGTGGGCGTCCCCGCGGGGCCCGTGCAGACCTCCGACGACCTGCTCGAGTGTCCGCAACTCGAGGCGCGCGGCGTGCGGGTCACCGTGGACTACGACGGACTCGGAGAACTCCAGTTCGTCCGCACCCCGCTCCTCACCTCCGACGCTCCCGACGTCCCCGTGAACCCCGCGCCCACCCTCGGCCGCGACACCCGCCAGATCCTCACCGAAATCCTCGACCTCCCCGACGCCGAGGTCTCCCGCCTCGCGGAGGAGTCCGTGATCGGGGCAGCGGCGGAATAGCCGAACCAGCGCCGGGGACGTTCCCGCGGGAACGTCCGGATTCGCGCCCGGCGCGTCGCTACCGGATCAGGTGCAACTCGGTCTGCCGGCGGAGCATCCAGCGGATCTCGCCGTCTAGTGTGATCTCCGCTTCCTCTTCCTGGGCCATGCGGACAGGCTGGCCGTCCCACTCGGGTACCGGCGTCGTGACCTGGAGTTCGGTCGAGAACCACATGCCGGGGATCACCGGCGGGTCGCCGCGGCCGGGCACGCCCGTCTGGTAGTCCCACAGTCCGATGAGCGGTCCCGCGCCGTGGCCGTGGTCGCCGATCGGGTGCGTGTACATCGTCCCGTTGAGTCCCTCCGCCCTCATCTTCTCCAGCACCGAAGCCAGGATCTCGTTTCCGGTGCGGCCGACCTTCGTCTCCTCGAGCAGGATGTCCTGGAGGCGGTTCGAGTTCGCGAGCGCCTGCCTGAGCCCGGCCGGCGCTTCCGTCTCGCCCTCCCGGAGGACGTAGGCCATGTGCTGCGTGTCCGTCGCGAGCCCGAACGCGACGAGCCCGAAGTCGCAGTGGAGGACGTCGCCCCGCTCGATCACCGGCGCCGTCACGCCGCTCATGTCCGCGCCGCGCCGCTGCACCGAGACCGAGGGCTGGAACCAGGAGTCGAGGCCCAGATCGTGCACGCGCTGCCGCATCCACCATACGACATCGGCGGTCGTGGTCCGGCCGGGGACGATGACGACCTCCGAGAAGGCGGTGCCGATGATCTCGTGCACAACCGCCTGTACCCGCCGGTAGACGGGGGTCATGGCGGGAACGCGCATGGCGAGGTACTCGATCGCCAGCAGGGGCTCGCGGACCACGCGGCTCGCGAGATCGGCGCCGAGCGCGGCCTCCATCTGCTCCCATTCACCGGCCGAAAGCCCGTCGGCGAAGTTGTGTTCGTGCGAGATGTTGACGGCGATCCGCCCCGGGTCGCGCTCCCGCACCATGTCGGCGAACAGGTCCCACTGGTCGGAGCCCCAGAGCTCCGCCTGCCTCCCGTCCGGCGCCGTGGCCGTCGCGCGCACGGCCTCGTACACGCCTCCCTGCGAGCTCCCGCCGAGCGCCAGACGTTCCACGCCGTGCTGCGGCCCCCGGTCATGGAAGATGTAGATGGTCCGCCGGCGCGCCGCGAAGGTGGTCGGGGAGACGAGAGCCCGGAAGACGGGGTCCTCGTTGTATTCCCGCATTGCCACGACCCACATGTCCACGCCGTGCTTCCGCATTAGCATGGGCAGGTTCGTCTCGAGCCGCTCCGCCAGCCACGCCTGCTGCGTCCGCGCCTGCTCCCGAAGCGTCCCGAAGGGCCGCTCCGGCAGGTAGTCCCGCGCCTGCGCCTCCAGCGCGGTCACCGAAGCTTGCAGCATCCCGCCCAGCGACAGCACTACCGCCGCGAGGATCCTTCCTCTCGGTGGAGTGGCTCTGCGGTGACTGCGGGAGACATGGTGCCCTTGCTCGTAATCGGTGCTTGTGCCCCAAGCGGATCCAGCGGCGTGCGGTGCGATCATCGGCATCGTCTGTCCTCGCATCGTGGAGTCAGGAATCGGTATCCCGTTGCTCTCCCTGGGTCGGAGCCGTCACTCTTGCGGCCCGGCGGACGGTGACATCCAGAACCAAGGTGCGCGGATGAGAGTGTTCAGTATAGGGACGGACGACAGCTTTACGGAGTACGAAACCAGGCAGTTCGAAGCAGCACACGAAGAGGCGGTGCTCCAGAAGTGGCTGGAAGCGAACCCCGACGGAATCCTGGACGATGGCAAGCTTCTGATCATCGGGCGGGAAGTCCTGACCGACCTCGGCGGGTTCATCGACCTGCTCGGCCTGGATCGTCAAGGGAACGTCGTGGTCGTGGAACTCAAACGCGACCGGACACCGAGGGACACGATCGCGCAGGCTCTCGAGTACGCGGCCTACGCGGAGCGATTGGACGCCGATGCGCTGGAGCGGATCCTTCACGCCTATGAACAAGATCATTCGCTCAGCCTCGCCGACCAGCACCGGAAGTGCTTTGATCTCGATGAGGCGGAGGCGGTGGCCTTCAACAAGGACCAGAGGCTCGTCATCGTCGGACAGACGGTAACTCCTCAGATCCGACAAACAGCAGCGTTCCTGGGGTCGAAAGGCATCCGCGCCACATGCGTCGAGTTCACTTTCTTCCAAGCCGATGGCGGTCGCCGTCTGCTGTCCCAGGAGATCGTCGTCAGAGAAGGGGGTGCGAAACCCGATCCGGTTTCCGGTTCTCGCCCTATCGTGACGGAGCCCATGTTTCTCGAGTCCTGTGACGACCACGGCAGAGCAGTCTTTTCTCGCATTCTGGAGTGGGCGAGAAGCCATGACATGCCGATCCGGTGGGGAACGCGGGGTTTCTCCGTGGGTGTGGATGTCGACGGAAGCCGAGTTGTAGTCTGCTACGCGTACCCGCCCGCCGCCGTATACCGGCAAACGCTCTATACGAACTTTCACCACGGTTCCGGCTTCCCGAAAACTGCAGTCCCCGGGGAGCAGGTCGACTCTCTTCGCCAGGGAGCAGAGGCAACGGATCTATTCGTCGAGGCGGGCCGGGAGCTCAAGTGCCACATCGACCGCGCGTTCTCAGACGACGAAGTGTCCCGACTCATGCAATGGCTGGAGTCCGTGCGACGGGCGATCGTTACGTGGGGTCCTGAGACGCCGACTCAATCGAGCGACGTTTCCGGCGATGGGTTGACACCGCTCGGCGCGCGTCCGGGGAAGGACAGATGATCCAGAGGCCGGCACCGTCCCTAGCGTGCCCCGCCAGTCGACAATTCCCGCTGGCGCCACGGTTTCCCGCTTGGCGGAGGAGGCCGTGATCGGCATTGCGGCGGAATAGCCGAACAGGCGCTGGAGACGTTCCCGCGGGACGTCTCGCTCGCTCAAACCGCCGCGGACCAGACACGTCACAGCGACGGAGACGTTACATGCACGACGAAGGCACTCAGATCCCGATGATCTGCGGGCTCAGCTTCGACTCCGATGTCCGAGACACCAATCCCAATGCCACGCATCACCGACGTGTTCGCTTCAAGGTAGGCTGGAAGAGAGCAGTGAACGGTGCTGACTATGGCAAACAGGCGCTCAGGGAGCTCACGTGGGAGAACCTCGGCTGGCGTCTCGGCAGACTCCTGGGCTCGACTTCCGAAGAAACCATCAACGACATGTACGACCTGTGCGTGAGACAGCAGGCGGGCGATTAGTCGGGGTCGATGCGAGTATACCTGCCGGATGGGCTGACGTCGATTACGATGACGCCGACCTTCGCCCGCTGGCTGGGTTCAAGTTGCGCCTCAAGGCGCTCCCGAAGCTCGGCCGGTGTGCGCGGCAAGAGTCCACACGGCGGCATTACTCTGGTATAGTCCGGTCCGAACCACAGCACCAGATAGATGCCGTAGCCCTCCGATTCCGGCGCCCTCGCGTACTTGGCCACGAGTTGTTCGTCCGCTGCTCGCCAGACATCGCGGTGCGAGTTCTTCTTGATCTCCACCGGAATAGCGATTCGCGAGCCGCACGCGATCCGAATGTCCGCCCGAGTTTCATCGGCGTACTGTGCTTCGGATTGCACATCCGCGCCGTGCGGTTGAAGCCGCAACGCCAGGTCGGAGAGAAGCGCATCCCGACAATCGTTCTCGTGCTGCGGTTTCACTAGCCGACGCGTCTCCGGATCGCGATGCCAGTACTGTCGCCAGTCGTTCGTTGAATCGTCTCGGATTCGCCGGGCGAGTTCCTCCAGCGTGTCGAGCACGAGGGCGGCGAGGTCCGCCGCGCTCGCTGGCCGTCCGCCTCGGAGCGTCTCCTGAATCGAGGCCAGCGCGGGCATCCGGTGTTTCGCCGCTCGGAGTCTCTCGGCCTGCGTCTCCCGAGCCTGAGCCAGTTCCCAGCGCCAGCCATCGAGGGTCGGATCTTCGGCGAGGGATTCCAACGCGGCGGCGGCCTCGTCGTCGCCGCGCGCGGCGAGCGTACCGATCAGACGGCTGAGCAGCGGCTCGGCCCGGAGCCGCGCCACCTGCTTGTCGCTGAGGAAACCCACGCCGCCGGGTGGATCGAAGCGTCGCGTGCGCCGACCGATCGTCCGAAGCAAGTGGGCCAACTCCTCTGCCTTCCATTTGTCGAGCGGGAGGGAGCCCCGAAACCGGTTGCTGGGCGACACGAAGAAATCGACCACGTGGTGTATGCGCGGGTCCCGCCCGTCGGTTGCGTAGTCGACGAGTTCGGGCAGGATCTCTTCTCGGGCCACGAACAGCCCCGCGCACAGCCACTGAATCCGCTGCGCCACATCCATACTTCGGCGCCGCAGCCGCTTGCGGACGACGTCGGCGAATTCCGCGGGTGGCATGTTCCGCGGGTCGAGGGCGGCCCAAAGCACCAGACGCAGAGTCTCGACTTGCGGTTCCGTGCAGCGGCTGGGGAAAACGCCGAACATCCTCGGCACGGCGAGCGGCGCGACTTCCGCATAGGCCGGATCCCGGCTAAGGTCGCGGATCTGCCGGTCCGGCCCTGCCTTCTTCCGCACCTGGGCGCGGTGTACGGCGATGATCGCGTCCGCCACCGCCTCGGGATTCGATTCGAGGGCACTACGGTACCAGCGAGGCCCCCCGGGCCCGTCGCGATCATCCGATGAGTCACCAACGGTGCGGCGCGAGAACAACGAAACGTGTTGCCCCCAAGTGAGGTAGTAGCCAAGCGCTCGCCTCAACCCCGCTTCGTCGAGGAGCAGCAACGGATCGTGCCCCGCGCGCTCCTCCTCTGCCAAGCCCGCGAGAAAAGGCAGGGCGAAAAAGGAAAACCGTCCATCACCGTACGTGCGGGCGGCCTCGGGTAGATCATGCAGGTCATGGCGCGACAACAGTTTGCGAAACCCGGTCAGCGCTGCGCGCAAGAGCGCGTCGTCGCCATCGAGTCGTTGGCGTAGCGGAGCCAGTGGATCGGTACTGGCTCCGGCGTCGTCCAGCCCATCGAAGTAGACCTGCGCGAGTTCATTCAAGAGGGCCGGGCGACAGCGTCCCTCCGCCAGTTCCACCGCGTGCTCCCGCACCGCGGTCACGTATTCCCTGCGCCGCTCCCGGACGAGGCTCGCGACGGTCGAATCCCGCTCCTCCCTCTCGGCTTCCTCCCGTTCCCAATCCGCCTTGGCGATCATCCGCCTGGTGTTCCACTCCCGGAGGGTTGGGTTGATCCGCACGGCTCGGGCTACTTCTTCGTCGGACATCGGCGGTCCCCAGCCGCTTCTCGAACGAATCGCCCACCAAGCGAGCTCCTCCGCGATTCTTGGTCGCCTGCCCGCCAGCTCAATGGCCCGCCCGAGGCACCACTGCCGAAACCTCGGCTGAGCTTCGTCTCCCACGAATTTTCGGCCGATCGATTGGTCGAGCGCCCTGCGCCCAACATCGTCCTCCCTCTCCCCCAGGCCGCGTTCGATGAGCTTGTACTGGACGGCTTGGTGTGTACTCAGCCACGTATGGATCCGCTCAGAGAGTTCGGGGAAGAAGTCGACCGCCAATACGTTGTGGCAGTGGGCCGGGACTAGTCCCGTGCGGTTCGGAGCGGCGTTCACGAGCGCAAACCAACGGTGAAGTTCCGCCACGGTCATGGATTCGCCGAACAGTTCCAGCCCCCGCGCGAGCAGTTCAAGCACGATGGAACCGAGCCCGTCGTCCGCCAGCCTCGGAAGCACCTCCTGGGCGCGGTCGCAAAGCGAGTCGAGCAACAGCCGGATCTGCTCCGGATCCGACTCATCGACGAGGGTGCTCCAGAACATGCTGTAGGACGTGGCACCCGGGACACGGGGTCGCGTGGCCAAGTGCTCCCAGATCTCGGTGGGGCGTAGGGCCTGCGGATACAGCAGCCCGAGCAGAGTCCCGAGCAGTTCAAGATCCTGGTCCGGCAGGCGATCCGATTCAATGTCGGACAGAATTCCCCGCAGCGCGGAAGACCGGTCCGGCCCGGTGAGAAGGCGGTCGAGGGCATCGAGGGCCTTGCACCGAACGTGGCCACGCCAACTATCGTCGCGAACGATTCGGAGCAGTGCGCGGCGCTCCAGGTCGTAGTCCGTTGCCGAGGTCCGACCAGGACCGGCAGTCGACGAATGAAGTTTGTGCCTGTAACCGGCGAGCAGTCGAGCGACGAGGTTCTGCCTGGCGTCGGTTCGAACCGGAGAGGAGGTCAGTTCCCATAGCGGCGACCGGTCCGGGCTCCCGGCGAGGGCGCCGAGCGCGATGGACGATGGCCACACAATGGGTAGGCTGGGGCTGTTTTCGAGCTGAGCCAACAATTCCTGCCGCTCGCCCGGCGTGAAGTCGGTCGTGTCGCCGCCAAACGCCACGGCGACCGGATCCGCGGGGATCAGAAGAGTTCGCGCGTCTGCATTCAGAGACGCGAGCCACGCTGAAAGACCTCGGAGGTCCGGAACCGGGATGCCGTCGTGCCCCAACAAGAGCGACAGCACTCGCCGTAGAGTAGTTCCGCGAGGCGCACGGATCCGTCCGTCCAGGTATCTGGCAGCCAGGAACTCCGCCACGAGCCGATGGACGGGCGTTCGACACGTGGCCGAGCCCGCGAACAACCCCGATTCCAGGGCAGCGAGTAGCTCGTCCCGGCCCCCGCCGTCCTCGACATCGCGCAACGAGAGGAGGTCGGGATCGTCCGTGTCCGTTGTCGTCCAGCCCTCCTTACCGGTGAGCAGGAGGAGAGCAGAAAGCAGTCCGGCGGCGCGCAAGACGGCGTCCCGACCCGGCTGTCCCACCGCGCGGCGGGCGTCCTGATGTTCGGGATTCCGCTCCGTCGAGAGTTCGCGGCACGCGTTCTCGAATGCGGCTCGGGGGCTGTCGGGCCAGCCATCCGCCTCCACTGCGTCCAGTAGGACCGCGAGCAACTGCGGATTCCACAGGAAGGCGTCCAGCCCGTGTTCCAACGCCTCGAACATGAACTCGTCGGCATCATCTCTTCGGTTGGAAACGAGACAGCGAACGTTGTTGCGAGACAGACGGTTCAGTTCCAGGATCCGAAGCGACGCAGCCCCTGGGAGGGAGGAGAGTTCCCTCCGGTCTCCCCGCTCGAGCCAACTACCGGAGCGGCACGACAGGCGGAACGGTGGATTCCCCAGCGCCTCCAGCCGGGCCACGATCCTGTCGAGTGGCGATCTGGGATCCGCGCTGCTCGCGCGCACTTCATCCAGTCCGTCGATGAAGAGGGGTCCCGCTTGCCATTCGGGATGGCGCTCCGGATCCCGGTTGATGAACCGCCGAGCCGGAATCGGGTCGGGAGCTTGCACATGCCGAGCTTCCGTCTCGAATTCCGTGCTCTTGCCCAGACCCGGCTCTCCCAGGAGGACGTAGCTGTGGTCCGAGCGGAAGTCGCTCAGCGAGAGGCCCTCACGGCCGAGCCGCTTGTCAGCGTGCGGCTCGATCAGGCTGACGGTGCGCGTCACGGGCGAGTTCACAACTCCTCCAGCCATTCCTCGGCGCTCAGCGACAGGAACTCGTTGAGCGGAACTCCGCCCGTGCCCACGAGCAGTGTGCGAGCGTCGCGGAAGCGTTCCCGGAAGGCTTTCAGCCCGGACGCGCCTCCCGGCCGGCCGCTCTTCACCTCTATCCCAAGCACGTGGCGACCGCGCTCAACGACGAAGTCCACCTCATTCGCCCGCTTGGCTCGATCCCGCCAGTAGTGAATCCGCGTGCCTGCGTCCCGCGTGTTCCACAGGTGGGCGCCCACCGCGCTCTCGACGACGCGCCCCCAGTAGTCGGAGACCGCCATCGCTTCCTCAAGAGAATAGCCCGACGCCGCCGTCATCAGCGCCGTGTTCAGGACGTTGAGCTTCGGAGAGGCGGCTCTGCTCCGGTGCGGGGACGGCGCGTACCTGGACAGTCCGGTGACGAGGCCCGCGTCAGATAGCTCTTCCAGATACTGCGCCACGGTCGTCACGTTTCCCGCGTCTCGTAGCTGCCCAAGCAGCTTGTTGAAAGACATGATCTGGCCGGAATGGCGCGGAGCCAGGTCCATCAACTGGCGCATGAGGGCCGGCTTCCGCACTCGAGTCAACTGGACGATGTCCCGGTCGATCGCCGGCGTCGTGATCGCGTGCGCAATGTGCCGCCGCCACGCATCCAGCTGCCAGGCGCCGGGTCGACCCTGAATGGAGCCCGGATAGCCGCCGAGGAACACGTACTCGTCCAGCGTAAGGTCGAAGGCCCGCGCCATCTCCAGGAGCGACCAGTGGGCCACGGGCAGGGGATCGAAACGACCCGCGAGACTCTCGTTCAGCCCGGTCAGCAGGGACCACGGCGCCGACCCGAGGATTGCGATCCGCAGCGGGCGTTCCGACCGCCGGTCCCCGTCCCAGAGTCCCTTGACGACGTTCGACCAGCGCGGGATGCTCTGAATCTCATCGAGGATCAGCACCAGACCCTGCTCCACCCGCTCCGCCGCCCGGCGGGCGCTCTCCCAGATCTCGACCAGCCACCGCGCATCGAGCGAGCCACCCGCCGGGATCGTGTCCACGCCGTCCAGTAGACCCGGTGCGTGGAATTCCTCGGGCGTGGGATCGTCGAGCGGGACGTACCAGCACAGTCGCCCGGACGCCTCCAGCCGCCGGCGCGCCTGGAGGGCGATGGTCGTCTTGCCGGTCTGGCGGGGCCCTGTGATCGCGACGATCCGCATGGCATCGTCGTTTTCCAGCATCCGCACAAGCCGCGCCACATGGGGGCGTTCGAAGCCATTCATGACGACCATGATACGTTACTGAGTAAATCTAATCAATCACGTATCTTTCTGGTTCGAGGGCGGAATCTAGAGGGCGGTGCCGGCCAGGTGGGCGGCGATCAGGGCGCCGTGCTCGCGGCCGTTCTCGATGAAGATCTTGTTGGCGTTGAAGCCGGCGGCAATCACGCCGGCGATGTAGACGCCCGGGATCGACGTTGCCATGGTGGCCGGGTCGTGAGCGGGGATTCCCGTGCCGGGATCCGCGGCGACGCCCAGGCTCGTGAGCAGGGCGGCGTCCGGCCGCCAACCCGTCATCGCCAGCACCCAGTGGTTCGCGACCTCGGTCTCTTCGCCTGTCTCCTCGTCGACGATCGTGGCCGTGCCCGGTCCGAGCGCGGCGACCCGGGAGTTCCAGTGCATCGGGATCTCCGCGGCGGCGATCCGGTTTTCGATGTCCGGGCGCACCCATGGCTTCACGCCCCGGTCCAGCGTGTCGGCGAAGTGGACCATCCGTACGCGAACGCCGTTGCGGTACATGTCGAGCGCCGCCTCGACGGCGGAGTTCCCACCCCCCACGACGATGACGTCCTGGTCGAAGAAGGGATACGGTTCCCTGTAGTAGTGGACGACACGGTCGTGCGGGCCGTCTCCCTCGAACTCCAGCCGGTTCGGCGCTCCGAAGCCTCCCGTGGCGATGACCACCGCCCGCGAGGCGATCCGCCGCTCGCGTCCGTCCCGCGTTCGGGTGTCGAGCGTGAAGGCGCCCGCCTCCCGATGGATGGCCGTGACCTCCTCGTACTGGCGGACGTCGATGCCGTGGTGAGAGACGACCTTCCGGTAGTAGGCGAGCGCGTCGCGGCGGGTGGGTTTCGGCTCGGGAATCGTGAACGGCACGCCGCCGATCTCCAGCAACTCCGCCGTCGAGAAGAAGGTCATGTAGGAGGGATAGCGGGTCAGCGACTCCGTGATGCACCCCCGGTCGAGAATCGCGTAGCTCAATCCGCGCTCCTTCACGGCGACCGCCACGGCGAGCCCGCAGGGGCCGGCGCCGACGATGATCACGTCAAGCGGTTCGGTCTCGGCGATGGAATCCGGCATGGTCGGCGCTGTCACCCGCACTTTCCCGGGAGGCTTCGTGAGCGCGGGATGGTAATCGCTGGACCGGGAACGGGGAACCGGGAGAGCGTCGCTCTGCTTGATCCGGCATGTGGAGCTTGAGAAGTTGGTCGAGGTTCAGGTCCGTTCTTCAGGAGGCAGGCGATGAGCACGGTCGAGACCGCATTCGCTCCCATTCCGTCCCCGTCCGGGGAATCTGTCGACGAAGCCGCGATCCGGCAGGCGCGCGTCGACTTCGCGGCGGTGCACCGGATCATCGTGCACGAGAACATGCACGAGGGCACGTGGAACCACTTCAGTTGCAAGGTGCCGGGGAGGCCCGGACACCTGCTCATCACGCCCGGGCAGACGCACTTCTCGCGCGTGACGGCCAGCAATCTGGTCGAGGTGGGCCCGGACGGCCGCCCGGTGGGCGGCGACGGGCGGCTCAACGTGAGCGCGTGGGCGATTCACGAGCCCGTCCAGCGCGCGCGGCCCGACATCATGTGCGCGCTCCACATCCATGCCCCGTACAGCACCGCGCTCGCCTCCATCGACGGGTGGAGACTGGATGAGCGCGGCAGCCAGAACGCGGCGGTGTTCTTCGGGAACTGCGCCTACTTCGGATACGAGGGCATCGTCACGGAGGCGGACGAGGGCGAGCGCATGGTCGAGGCGCTGGGGGACAAGCGGGTGCTTTTCCTCGCGAACCACGGGGTGCTGATGGTCGGCGACACGATCGAGAAGACGATGCTGTGGCTCTACCAGCTCGAGCGCGCCTGCATGAACGAGATGCTCGCGCTCCAGACGAGCCGGAAGATCCGCCCGATCCCGGTCGAGGCGGCGCAGCACAACGCCGACATGTCCGTCGAATCGGCCGGCGAGGCCGGCTATCTCGAGGGCATGAAAGAAATGCTCGACGCCGAAGGCCACGACTACGCCACCTGACCTGCCGCGCCTGAGGGATCCGGGCGTGTCCGAGCCTTGCGCAACGAAGGTAAGGCGGCCACCTTACCACAATGCGAACCACTATCTCCACCAAGGGGCAACTCGTACTCCCGGCTGAACTTCGGCGGCGGGACGACGTCGTTCCCGGCCAGGAATTCGAGATCAAGCGGCTTGGGCGGGGGGTCTACCGCCTCGCGCGCACGCCGGCGGCCGTGAACGAGGGCCTCGTCGACCATCTTCTGACCTGCCCCGAGAAGGGTTGGTTCATGCCGGTCCCCTCCGACTCGACGGCCGACCTGCCGCTCCCGGTAGTCGGGGAGCCGGACGATTAGATACCTCGTCGATGCCAATGTCCTTTCCGAGGCGACCAGGACGAGACCCGATCCGCGCGTCGTCGCGTGGTTGCGCGACCATGAACTGCAGATCGTCGTCAATCCCGTTGTACTCGGAGAGATCTGGTACGGAATACGATCAATGACCCCCGGGAAGGGTCGCGACGCGCTCGAGTCATGGTTCGAAGAGGTGGTGCGCAGAATCCGATGTGTGCCGCTGGATGCGAATACGGGGCTCCGCTGGGCGGAACTCTTGGCACACCTCCGCTCGCGCGGGCGGCCGATGCCTGTCAAGGACAGCCTGATTGCGGCCACGGCCCTTGCCCGCGGGCTCGTCGTCGTCACACGCAACCGAAAGGACTTCGAGCCCTCGGGGGTCGAGATCTTCGATCCGTTCGGAACGGCCGACTAGTTCGCCCGAAGCCGGTCAGAGTTGCTGGAGGGCGCGCTCCGCGATGTGGCGTCCGATGGCCAGGCAGGCGGTGGCGGCGGGGGAGGGGGCGTTGAGCACGTTCACGACGCCCGGCCCTTCCCGGATCACGAAGTCGTGGACCAGGGCGCCCTCCGTGTCCACGGCCTGCGCGCGGATGCCGGAGCGCCACGTCTCGAGGTCGCGCACTTCGAGTTCGGGCAGCATGGCGCGCGCCTTCCGCACGACGGAGCGCCGGTCCAGGGAGCGCCACTGCTCCTCGACGGCGGTCCGCCAGTGGGCCTGCGCCAGACGACGGAAGCCGCGGTAGCTCAACGCTTCGAGGGCGTCGGGCAGGCGGCCCGACAGGCGGCCGTAGGCCTCCCGGCCCCAGGCCCAGACCGCGTTCGGCCCGAGTTCCACACGTCCGGCCGCGTTCCGTGTGAAGTGGACCCCGAGATGCGGGAGCCGCGGATCCGGAACCGGGTAGATGTGGCCCCGCACGAGCCCGGCGGCGCTTTCGGAGAGGCCCCGGTACTCGCCCCGGAAAGGCAGCACCTTGAGATCGGGTTCGTGCCCGAGGATCCCCATCACGCGGTCGACGTGCAGCCCGGCGCAGTTGACGACGACGCGGGCCGCGATGTCGCCCGGGGGGCCGGCGAGCACGGTGCGGCGCCCGGAGCGGCGGGCTTCCCGCACCTCGAAGCCGGTGCGGATCGGGTGGCCGTCGCGGGACAGATCCGCTGCGAAGGCCCGCGCCACGTCACCGAAGTCGACCGCCCCGGTGGCGGGTACGTGGAGCGCCTCGACGCCGCGCGCGTGCGGTTCGATCTCCGCGATTCCGCCGGGGCCGATCCGCTGCATGGCCACGCCGTTCGCCGTCCCGCGCCGCTCGAGTTCGGCGAGCGCCGTGAGCTGATCGCGAGAGGTGGCGATGACGATCTTGCCGGTGCGCGTGGTCGGAATGCCCCGCTCGGCGCAGTAGCGAAACAGCCGCTCGGCCCCCTCGGCGCACAGCCGCGCCTTGAGCGACCCCGGCGCGTAGTACAGCCCGGCGTGGATGACGCCGCTGTTGCGACCCGTCTGGTGCGCCGCGACCTCCGGCTCCTTCTCCAGCACGGTGAGCGAGAAGTCCGGCCGCGCCCGCCGGATCGCGTCGGCCGTGGCGAGCCCGACGATGCCGCCCCCGATGACGGCGATGTCGAGAGGCTTCGTCATCCGGGCTCGGCCCGGCCGGTCGGCGGCATGGTGATGTCGGTCGCGCCGAGGAAACCGGCGAGGTCCGCGACGGCGTCGCTCAGCCCGGCGTCGAACCGCGCGCTCGGGGTGAAGTCCGGTTCGAGGTGCAACGCCCGGATTTCGAGCGCGCCGCGGTCGCGGTGGAGTTTCGGGTCGAGCCGGCCCACGAGCCGGCCCTCGTGCAGGATGGGCAGGACGTAGTAGCCGTACTTCCGCTTCTTCGCCGGGACGTAGATTTCGACCGTGTAGTGGAAGTCCAGGAGTTCGGCGGCCCGCTTCCGCTGCCAGAGCAGAGAGTCGAACGGGCAGATGAGCGTCGTCCCCGCGGGCTCCGGGAGTCGGTCGATGCCGTCCAGGTGTTCGGGCAGGGCATAGCAGGGCCCGCGCAGGCCTTCCACCTCGACCTCGACGATCCGCTTCTTCCGCAGGTTGCGGGCGATGGTCCGCCGCCGCTCCGCCGCGTTGAGTTCCGGCCCGGTGAAGTAGTTGACGAGGTGCCGCTCCGGGGCGATGCCGCAGCCCGAAAGCCCGATGAGGAGCCAGCTGTCGTGGTACTCCGCCAGCGTCGCGGCCGGCCCGTCGGGGTAGACGCGTTCCGCCAGGCCATAGACGCAGCGGAAGTGGCGCCGCCCCGCCACGGCAACCCGGCCATCGTGCCAAAGGAGTTTGAGTGACCGCTTGTCTTCGCGCAGACGCCAGCCGAGCGAATCGGTCTTCTCATCCAGTTCCGCGGGCTGTGGCGCGAAGTCGGCGCTCTCCAGCGGGCCTTCGGCGCGCAACCGCCGCAGGACACGCCGCTTCGATGCGGTCGACGTCGAGTAACGGTCCCACCACTTGCGGCCCGACCAGCTCGGGGGTGGAAAGCGCCGCATGCGCCGTCGTCCGAGGGGGAGATGAGAGATGGGAAGGATCGAGGCTTCGTGCCCCCAGTACTCGTAGGCGAGGCGGTCCCCGTACACCCACCGGTCCACATCGGCGCGGTCGTACGAACCGAACCGGCTCCACAGGGTCAGGTAGTGGGCCCGGTCAACGACGTTCACGCTGTCGAGTTGGAGTGCACCCGTCCGTTCGAGATGGTCGACGAAGGCTGCGGGGTCGAGCGGCGTCGACCCGCGGGGCCGACCGAACCCCTGGCGGTGCAGCCACAGTCGGAGGGCCGCCTCCCGGGTGAAGCTCGGGAGTCTCCGGCGGGCCGTCATCACGCGTGCTCCCGTCGCACTTCCGGTTTCCCGCGCCCCTCGGGCTTCCCGCGCCCCTTCTTCGGCGTGCGCGCCGACGCCGGATCGACGAGCCGGAGCTGGTCGAGGGGCACGTAGTAGCGGGCGTAGCGGCGCCCGTCGGACCAGCGCGGAGCCCGCGAGTCCTCCACGAGCACCGTGGCGCGCTTGGTGATCCGGTTTACGCGTCCCGTCAGGGGCCGGCCGCGAAAGGCGAAGATGACGCGGGAGCCCACCACGATGCCGCCCCGGGCGGCGCGCTCGGGGCGAGTGATGAGTTGGTGCGTGTGGGCTCGATGCAGGAAGATCCGTCTTGCGATCCCCTGGAAGCGCGACCTCCCGCAGTGGCTCTCGCTCCAGCACAGGTACTCTGCGAGGTGCACGAGTTCGTGCTCGAAGATCCGCTGGAGCGCCTCCAGCCGGTTCGCGCACGGGAGACCGCACGCGGTCACCTCGCGAGCATCCTCCCCGAACCCATCGAACAGGATCGTCGTCGCGACCGCGATCTCGAATCGTGGAGCGCCCTGCGGAGTCTCGATGCGCGTCGTCTTGCCCCCGGCGCGGGTCATGCGCCGGGAAAGGCGAAATCTCAGCCGGTCCGGCCCGAGGATGCGCCCGCAGAGACCGTCCAGGAAGCGCCCGTCGTAGGCGGCGAACAGGCGGTCCAGGTCGGCCGTGTGGATCCGCGTGAAGTTCGGCTCACGAACGTGCGGGGAGTCGGCGAGGAGGCCCTCGCCAATGCGGCGCGTCCAGTCGGCGATGAGGACGGCCCCGGGATCCCGCTCGAGCAGGACCCGGGACAGCGTCCGCCTCAGCAAGCCACGGCCGGCGACCCGCCTCCGGGCGCGACCATCCCCCGGACCCGCGTCAGCGGCCCGCGCCTGCGGCCGTAACCGCCTCCGACCCTAGATGCTTCCGGAACCAGGTCAGGATCCTCTCGGAGACATCCATCGTGAACTTGGGTTCGCGCGGCCCGTGCGGCGTGCGCGGGTACACAACCATCTCCGTCGGCACGCCGCGGCGGTCGAGGGCGCGGTAGAACTCCTGCCCCTGCGTGAAGGGGACGCGCAGATCCTCGGCCCCGTGAATCACCTGCGTCGGCGTGACCACGTTCGCGATGTGGTACATCGCCGAGTGCCGCTCGTAGCGCTCGTAGTCTTCCCAGAACTCGACGCCCATGTGGCCCGCGAGATAGTCCTGGATGTCCGTCGTCGTCGTCATCGAGATCAGGTTCGGGAGTCCGGCTCCCATGCTCGCCGCCACGAAGCGGTCCGTCTGCGTGACGGCCCACGACGTCATGTAGCCGCCGTAGCTCCAGCCCATGAGGAGGAGGCGATCCGGGTCCGCCACCCCCATGTCGATCACGTGGTCGACCCCCGACATGAGGTCACGGAAGTCGCCGTAGCCCCAGTCCTGGAAGTTGGCGTAGCGGAAGTCCTTCCCGTAGCCGGTGGAGCCGCGGGGGTTCGGGCGCAGGATCGCGAAGCCCTGCTGCGCGAAGTACTGGAGCATGTAGATGGCGGGCGAGCCCGTGAAGTTCTGGCTGTACACGCCGGCCGGCCCGCCGTGCACGTTCAGGATGAGCGGCACGCGCTCGCCTTCCTCGTAGCCCACGGGGTAGGTGAGGAGCCCTTCGATCTCGAACCCCTCGGTGGAAGTCCACGAGACGAGTTGCGTGCGTCCCATCTCCGGGCGCGGCACGCCGGCATGGAGATCCGTCACCTGCTGTGGGGAGTACCCGTTCGTGGGCGACACGAAGACGTCCCACGGTTCGTCGGGGGTCTGCCACGTGAAGGCCATGCGGCTCGCGTCGTCGTTGAGCGCGACGGAGCCCACCACGCCGTCCCCGTAGGAGATGAAGCGCATCTCGCCGCCAGCGGCCGGAACGGCCAGCACGTGCCGGCGCGTGCCGAGCGTTTCGAGCAGCAGCAGTTCGGAGGAGTCGCCCGACCAGCCGAGGACGAAGGCGCTCCGGTTCGGCGTCTCGAGCCGGCGGGCCTCGCCGCCCTCGGCCGGCATCACGTATACGTCGCCGAGGCCGATCGGCTCCGGCTGATTTCCGGTCGACACGTAAGCGATCCAGGAGCCGTCCGGCGACCAGTGCGGACTCCCTTCGATCCCTGCCCCGCCCACGAGGAGCGCGACCTCCCCGACCGCGGCCGGATCGGCGTCGGCGCCCTCGGCCGGGTCTTCGTCCTCATCCGCCTCGGCTTCCCGCGCGGCCAGGATTTCACCGATCTCGGCGGCGTCCGGAACGGTGGTCGTGGAGAGGTCTCCGCTCAGCCGCCCCGTATTGATGCGGGGATCGACCTGGTGCGCGAACACGATCCGTCCCCCCTCCGGAGCCCAGCTGAAGCCGGTGATGTGGAAGTCGCCCGCCGTGAGCCGAACGGGAGTTGCGGGCTCGTCCGAGTCCGCGTCGATGGCGGCCACGTACAGGTGCGAGAACTTGTAGTTCCGGTCCACGAGGATCACGTCCCGCTTCTCCTCCCGCGCCTTCTTCTCCTCCGCGGTCGGCGGATCCCGCATGAGGAAGGCGATCCGCGTCCCGTCCGGCGACCAGCGGTACCCCGCCACGGACCCCTCCGCCTTCGTGAGCTGCCGCGCCTCGCCGCCCGTCATCGGCAGCGCCCACACCTGGCTGCCCGCCTCGCCCTCTCCGTCGCGGCCGGAGGTGAAGCTCAGCCACGCGCCGTCGGGCGAGAACTGCGGCGACCCCGCCGACGCCTCCCCACGCGTCCACTGCGCGGCCGGTGTCCCGTCCGCGTCCGTCATCCAGATGTGACTCAGGTACTCCGACTGCGGTCCTTCCATCAGCGGCTCGCGCACGACGAAGGCGATGCGGGAGCCGTCGGGGGAGATCGCGGTGCCGGAGACCGCGCGGTACTGCATGCTCAGCGCCGGGGTCCAGGCGTCGTCTGCCTGGGCGCGGGCTTCGGGCGCCCCGAAGGAGGCGGCCAGTACGAAGACCGCGGTCAGCTGGAGGATCCGCCGCGGCGTGCGGCGGAGGAAGGCTTGAGACAGAATGTTCATGGACCCGGACATGTTTACACCTCTCGGTTCACTCGGCGTCGTTGCGTGCTCGCGCAGCGCACCACGCGTCCAACATAGCGAACAGGCCACAAGCGAACAGGCAACAGATGTCCGAGACTCTGCCGGCCAGTCACGCTCCCGCGCCCGTGTCGGGATCCGAGCGCATCCATGCGATCGATGTGCTCCGCGGCGTCGCGGTGCTGGGCATCCTCATCGTCAACATCTGGAGCTTCGCCTGGGTCTCCGCCGCGTACCGGAATCCGTCCGTAGCCCCCGGCGGCGGCCTCGCAGGCGCCGACTTCTGGATCTGGGCCGCGGTCAACGTATTCGCGGACACGAAGTTCATCTCGATCTTCTCCCTGTTGTTCGGCGCGGGGATCGCGATGATGAGCGAGCGCATGGACCGTCGCGGCGTCCGTGGAGATCGGCTGCACTATCGCCGCCAGTCCTGGCTCCTCGCGATCGGACTTCTTCACGCCTACGGCATCTGGCACGGCGACATCCTCGTCCCCTACGCCCTCTGCGGCTTCATCCTGTACGGGTTCCGCGACTGGGCGCCCCGCCGCCTGCTGTGGACCGGCGGGTGTGCGGTCGGGATCGTCGTACTCGTCATGGGTCTCGCCCACTGGTCGGTTCCGTACTGGCCGGCCGGGGAGCGGGCCGAGGTCGCGGCTCAGTGGGCGCCCCCGGCGGCGGAGGTCGGCGCGGAGATCGAAGCCATGCGCGGGGGCTGGGCACAGCACATGCCGGTCCGTGCCTACTACGCCATCCTCGTCGAGACCGTCGCTTTCGCGGGATACCTCGTGTGGCGGGCGGGTGGGCTCATGCTCGTCGGGATGGCCCTCTACAAGCTGGGCGTGCTCTCGGCGGCCCGGCCGGCCTCGTTCTACCGCCGGCTCGCCCTCTGGGGGCTCGGGCCGGGCCTGCCGCTCGCCGCCGCCGGGGTCTGGTACAACGTGGAGGCCGGGTTCGCGTGGGAGCAGTCGAAGCTGGGAGGGACCCTCTTCAACTACGTCGGCTCCGTCGGTGTCTTTCTGGGCTACGTGGGCCTGGTGATGCTCGCGGCCCGGAGCGGGCGCCTGACTCGCGCCCGGGCGCGCCTGGCCGCCGTCGGTCGCATGGCGTTCACGAACTACATTGCCCAGAGCGTGCTGTGTTCACTCATCTTCTACGGCCACGGGCTGGGCCTGTTCGAGCGGGTGGGGGGCGCGGCGTGCGTCGGCATCGTCGTGGCGATCTGGGCACTCCAGCTGGCGTGGTCGCCGTGGTGGCTCGCGCGGTTCCGCTTCGGACCTCTGGAGTGGCTCTGGCGTACGCTCTCCTACGGGCGGCGTCAACCGATGAGGATCGCGTGAGCGAACGGACAATGAACGTGGCGACGGACCCAATACCGCAGAGGGAGGTTCGATGAAGGCAACCGGCCCGGGGCCGCGCACATGCTCCGCAACCGTGCTTGCCGTGCTTGCCGCTCTGGCGCTGCCGCTGCCGGCCGACTGGTCCTCGTGCGGCGGGCTGGCGGCGCAGGAAGCTGAACGGGAAGCGCGGGAGGCGGCGGAGGCGGCCGAACTCGCGCGCCGCGACTCCCTGCGCAGGATCTTCGATCCGGCGGGCGCCTTCGAGCCCATCGACCTTCCCGAACCCGGCGAATTTCGGGATGCCGCGGGCGCCCCCGGCGCGGCCTACTGGCAGCAGCGGGCCGACTACCACATCCGGGCGACGCTCGACGACGACCGCATCGAGGGCACCGAGCGCATCACCTACACGAACAACAGCCCCGATTCGCTCACGAGCATCTGGGTCCAGCTCGATCAGAACCTCTTTCGCGAAACCAGCTACGGGGCGCTGCGAGCGGAGGAACTCGGTGGGGACGTCCGCCACGGCGGCTTCTTCAGGGACGGCGGTTTCGTGATCTCGGGGGTGCGCGCCGACCTCGGGGGCGAGATGACGGTCCCCGAGTACCGGACCGAGGACACGATGATGGAGATCCTCCTCGGCGAACCCCTCCCTCCGGGCGGGAGCCAGGTCGAGGTCGAGATCGATTTCGCGTTCGAGATCCCCGAGACAGGCGGCGACCGCATGGGGCAACTCGACATCCGGGGCGGGATCATCTATCAGCTCGCGCAGTGGTATCCCCGCGTCTTCACCTACGACGACGTGAACGGATGGAACCAGTCTCCCTTCCTGGGGCAGGGCGAATGGTACCTCGAGTACGGCGACTTCGATGTCGAACTCACCGTCCCGCGCGAGTTCATCGTCGTCGCCACCGGAGAACTCCTCAATCCGGAGGAGGTCCTCACGCCGATGCAGCGCGAGCGGCTCGCGGAGGCCCGCCTCTCGGAGGAGGCGGTCCACATCATCCGACCGGATGAAGCCGGCGAGGATCACACGCGGCCGCCGGGCGAGGCGCCGCTCACCTGGCGCTTCCGCGCGGAGAACGTGCGCGACTTCGCGTGGGCCACGTCCGACCGCTTCGTCTGGGACGCCGCCGGCTGGGAGGACGTCCTCATCATGTCCGCCTACCCGCAGGAGAGCATCGGCGGACCGGTGGGCAGCGGCTGGGAGCGCTCCACGGAATATCTCCGGCACAGCGTCCGGCACTATTCGGAAAAGTGGTTCCGCTATCCATATCCCGTCGCAATCAACGTGGCCGGCCTCGCGCTCGGGATGGAATATCCCATGATCGTCTTCTGTTCGTGGCGGTCGCGCGGCGCCTTCCTCTTCTCCGTCACGGACCACGAGATCGGACATACGTGGTTCCCGATGATCGTGGGCTCCGACGAGCGGCGGTACGCCTGGATGGACGAGGGGTTCACCACCTTCATCAACTACTATTCCGGCATCGAGTTCGCGGGCGGGGAGCCGATCCTGGGCGAACTCATGTCCCCCGCCCAGATCGCGACGGACACGCGCCTCCCGAGCTACGCCGTGTACACGCCGGCCGACAGCATTCCGGAAGCGGACATCGGGGTTCTCGCCTACAACAAGCCGGCCGCTGTGCTCGTCCTCCTGCGGGAGGAGATCCTCGGGCCCGAGGTGTTCGACGAAGGCTTCCGGGAGTACATCCGGCGCTGGGCGTACAAGCACCCGCAGCCGGCCGACTTCATCCGCACGATGGAGGACGTGTCGGGGCGGGATCTCGACTGGTTCTTCCGGGGCTGGATCTACGATGACGCGATGCTCGACCAGGCGATCGCTTCCGTCACCCGTGTGGGGGACACGACGCGGGTCGTGTTCGAGAATCGTGGAGGCATCCCGATGCCGCTCGAGGCGCGGATCCTCTTCCAGGACGGAGAAGAGCAGCGATACGAGGTGCCGGTCGACGCGTGGCAGGCGGACGGCACCTATGTGCTGGCGGTGTCCGGCGGACCCGTGCGCAACGTCCAGATCGACCCGGACGGCGTGATGCCCGACGTGAACCGCGGGAACAACGTGTGGGGCCGGGGCATTCTCGGCCGCCGGCCTCCGCGATAGCGCCGCCGATCCGCGAGCGGCCCCGGACGGGGCTCCGGCGCGGCCCGGGAAGGGCCGCCCGTCCCGGCGCGGCGAAACCACGCGGCGAAACCACCGCGCCACGCCTTCCGTTCTTATGCCGGATGAAGCGCATGCGCAGGGGTGAGACATGGAAGAGATGATCATCGCCATCGTCGCGATCTTCTTCACGATCGGCATCCCGGTCCTCGCGATGGCGACGCACTTCGCCCTGCGGCCGCTGGTGCGGGACCTGGCGGAAGCGCTCGGGCCGATGAAGCGGGACCGGGAGACGGTCGCCCGGCTTACGGAACGGATCGAGCGGCTCGAAGGCGAGAACCGGGAGCGGGGCGAACTACTGGATCAGCTCGCGGAGGCGGAACTGTTCCGGCGGCAACTCGAAGAGCGCGCCGGCGGCGAACGGCCACGGGAACTCACATGACGATCATCGAAACCGAAGGACTGTCCAAGCGGTACGCGGCGCTGCGCGGCGACGGGACGCTCGCCGTGGACCAGCTCTCCGTGCAGGTGGAGGCCGGGCAGGTGTACGGTTTCCTGGGGCCGAACGGGAGCGGCAAGACGACGACGATCGGGATGCTGCTCGGGATCATCAACCCGACCGGCGGCTCCTTCCGGCTGTTCGGCGGGGAGACACCCGCCGAGTTGCACGCCGCGCGCCAGCGGATCGGCGCCACGCTCGAATACCCCAACTTCTACCCCTACCTGAGCTGCCGGGACAACCTGCGGGTCGTGGCCCGGGTGAAGGGGAGCGACGAGGCGGACATCGCCGAGGTGCTCGACATCGTCGGGCTCGCCTCGCGCCGGAAGACGAAGTTCAAGGCGTGCTCGCTGGGCATGAAGCAGCGCCTCGCGCTCGCGGCCACGATGATCGGCGACCCGGAACTCATCATCCTCGACGAGCCGGCCAACGGGCTCGATCCGGCGGGGCAGCGCGAGATCCGCGACATCATCCGCGAACTCGCCAGCCGCGGGAAGACGATCTTCCTCTCGAGCCATATGCTGCACGAGGTCGAGCGCACCTGCACGCACGTCGCGATCATCGAGACCGGCCGCCTCGTCCGCGAGGGGAGCGTCGACGACCTCACCTCCGCCCGAACGGTGGCCGCCGTGGGTGCCGATGGGGACATCGAGACGCTTCGGCAGGCCGTGTCGGAGTTCGAGGGCGCGGGACATACGCGGGTCGAGGATGGCCGCGTCCTGGTGCAGATCGGGGGCGCCGGGCTCTCCGAGTTGAACCGCTTCCTCGCCGGCCGGGGGATCTACGCCTCGCACCTGTCGCTGGAACGGCAATCGCTGGAGGACGCCTTCATGGAGATCACGGGCACGCCCGACGGGTTTGGAGAGATCCAATGAGGGGCGCGCGGGCGTTCGGCGTGCTGCTGCGCAACGAGTGGTTCAAGGCGAGGAAACGGCTCGCCTTCTGGATCGCGCTCGGCTTCTACGCGTTCTTCACGGTGATGAACCACGCCCAGCCCTTCCTCGACAGCAGCGAGGGCTTCCGGCTCCCCGACATCTGGGCCGCCGTGTTCGGGGACGAATCCACCATGGTGGTGATCTTCGCCGCCCTCACGCTCGTGCTGCTGTCGGCGACGGAGTTCGGCTGGCGGACCGCCCGGCAGAATGTGATCGACGGCCTCTCGAAGTCCCAGTGGTTCTGGGGCAAATCGCTCCTGCTACCGCTGGTGGGGCTCGCCTTCATCGGCGTACACGTGCTGATCCCGACGGCGCTCGCGCTGATTCGGACCGACTTCGGGGCCGCCGAGGGACCGCTCGTTCCGCTGTCCGTCCTCCAGGCGGCCGGGGGACTCGGGCTGGCCTTCCTGAGCGTGGCCGCGCTCGCCTTCCTTCTGTCGCTCGTAATCCGCAGGACGGGAGCGGCGCTGGCGGTGTGGTTCCTGTGGATCGGCCCGATCGAGTCGGGGATGCTGCCCGTGCTCGTCCGCCGCTTCCTGCCGGACTACACCCGCTGGCTCGACTACCTGCCGTTCTCGAACACCTTCCCGCTCCTGGAATTCCGCAACTACGACGCGGCGACCTACGAGCGCTACGCCACCGCCGTCGAAGCCGCGGGCCGAACACCGCCACCCGCCGTCGACCCCGCGTGGCACCTGATCACCGCCGCCGCCTGGACCGCGCTCCTCGTCGGGATCGCCTTCATCTCGTTCCGCCGCCGCGACCTGTAGCAGGGCCCTTGCGCCCGCCGCACCACGGTTCCAGCGTGGCGTCTCCAGCATACGGGACGGATCGGGGATCGAGGTCGAGGTTGGATGATGGGTGACACGCGGGCGGGGCTGCATCGGCGGGTGTCGCTGGAGACGCCGGAGCACGTCAAGCTCGAATACCAGCTTGCGGACCTGGGGTCGCGCGCAGCCGCGCTTGCCCTCGACCTGGCCATCATCGTGGCGGCCCTCCTGCTGGTGGCGCTCGTCTTTCGTTACGCGGGCGCGCTCGGCCAGGCCGTGCTCTACATCGCCATCTTCTTCGCGATGTGGGGATATTTCCTCTTCTTTGAAGCCGTGTGGGACGGACGCACGCCGGGGAAACGCGCGCTGGGGCTGCGGGTGCTGCACGACGGCGGGGAGCCGCTCTCCTTCCAGGGGTCGGTGCTCCGCAACCTGATCCGGATCGTGGATCTGCAGCCGGGGGTGACGGGGATGGCCGGTGCCGCGTCGATCCTGTTCAACCGCCGCGCGCAGCGCCTCGGAGACCTCGTCGCCGGCACGATCGTGGTCCGGGACGCGGGCGGCGGCGAGATGTTCGGGGACGAGGCGCCGACGGACGGCCGCGCGGGTCGCCCGCGACTCTCCGCCGAACAGTTCGCGCTGGTGTCGGGTTACGTCGCGCGCCGGGCCGGGCTCGAACCGGATGTCCGGAGCCGCGTGGCGGCCTCGGTGTGGGATGCGGTGCGAGCGGCGGTGGGCGGGGACGGCCTGGGCGGCCTGGACTCCGAGGCGGCTCCCGACACGCGCCTCGTCCGGTTGCACGACGACGAAGCCCCGAGACACGCGGCGCGCCAGGGCGGGGCGAGCCTGCAGGCCGCGGCGATGGCGCGCGAGCGTCGCGAGGCGTGGGCCGCCTACACCGACCTCGTGGAGAAGGGGCGCGCCGGCGGGCTGGACCGGTTCAGCGAGGCGGAGGTGCGCGCGTTTGGCCGCCTGTACCGCGGCGTGACCGCGGACCTGGCGCGCGCGCGCACCTATGGCGCGTCGCCGGGGCTGCTGGAGGCGGTGGAACGATGGGCGGGAGCCGGCCACAACCTCCTGTACCGAGCGAAGGGCAGGGCGACGGTCCCCCTCGGAGGCTGGATCGCGCGCGAACTGCCGCGGGCGGTGCGGCGCCACCGCCGGCCGGTGCTCCTCGCGGCCCTGCTGCTCTTCGGGCCCATGCTGGCCTCGTACGCGGCCGTCCGCGACTGGCCGGCGAGGGCGCGTGCGATCATGCCGGCGGAGATGCTGGCGAGAGCCGAGAGCACCGCCCGTGGCGACATCAACGCCTCCTACATCGATGTCGACGGCGCCGCGCGGCCGGTCCTCTCCTCCGCCCTCATGACGAACAACGTGCGCGTGAGTTTTTTCGCCTTCGCGGGCGGGGTGCTCGCCGGCGCGGGCACGGTGCTGATCCTCGTCTTGAACGGCGTCATGCTCGGGGCCGGGTTCGGTCTGTATGCGAACAACGAGGTTCTGGGGGTGATTCTCGCCTTCGTCTTCCCGCACGGCGTGATGGAACTCACCGCCATCTGCCTGGCCGGCGGGGCCGGCCTGGGGCTCGGGTCGGCGCTGCTCGTGCCCGGACGGCGCACGCGCCGGGAGGCGCTGCGGGAGCGGGGCCGCGCCTTCCTCTCGCTCGTCGGCGGGTCGGTGCTCCTGCTGATCGTGGCGGGTCTGGTCGAGGGGTTCTATTCCCCGTCCGGACTTCCGGCCGTGGCGAAGTTCGCCTTCGGAGGCGCCACCGCGCTCCTGCTCGCGGCGTACTTCGGTTTCGCGGGCCGCGGCTCGGACGACGAGCCGCGCGCGGAGGTCAGAGCAGCCCCCGCTCCTTGATCTCGACGTACTTGTCGAGCGTGCGCACGAGCGCGTCGCCGGGCGGCGTGTCCACGACGAGGATCCCCGACTGGCGCATGACCTGAAGCGTCGTGGCGCGCGACTGCACGAGTTCCTCGGCGGCGGCGCGATGGAAAACCGCGGCCTCATCCACCGCGGGCCGCGTCGCGGCCGCTTCGAGCGCCGGGTTGCGGATGGCGACGGCCAGCGGCAGGTGCGCGCGCCCGATCCGGGCGAGCGAGGTCACGAGCGCCTGCGAGACGGCCTCGTCGATCACATCGCAGAAGAGGATGACGAGCGACCGCTTGCGGAACGTCCGGCCCAGCGTGGCGAGCGCGAGCGGATAGTTGGGCTCGACCGGCCGGGTCTCCACGCCCGCGAAGACCCGGGCCAGCGAGGCCGGATCGGATCGGCGCGGCGGCGACAGGTGCCGGATCTCGTCGTCGAACACGACGGTTCCGACGCGGTCCCCGTAGCTGCGCGCGCGGTTGGCCAGCATCATGCCCGCCGCCAGCGCAAAGTCCACTCGCTCCCGCTCCTCGATCCGCTCGCGCATGTGGCGGCCCGCGTCGATCGCGAGAACGACGTTCTGGCTGCGTTCCGCCTCGTAGTTGCGGACGACGAAACGCTGGCGCCTGGCTGACGCCTTCCAGTCGACGATGCGCGGATCATCCCCCTCGGCGTAGTCGCGCAGGCTCTCGAACTCGCGGCCGTCGCCCCACTGCCGGCTGCGGCGCGAACCGGCCGTGCGCAGGCCGCGCCGGAGCGCGTGGCCGCTGCGGTCGCGCAGCAGGCTCCGGATCCCGGGCTGCACCTGCAGCGTGTGCGCCGCGTCGACGGTGGAACGCCGCCAGGCGAATCCCCACGGCGAGCGGGTCCGCAGGTGGATCGCGCCCATCGCGAGAAACCCGCGCGTGCGCGGCCGCATCCTGTAGCCGATTCGCATGACCGAAGCGGGCGGGATGTCTAGCGGCACGCCCGCCTCCCACGCTTCATTCCCGTCACGTCCGGGGAGGCGGCGGAGGGAGGGATCGAGGTCGTCCGTTAGCCGGATGGAAAGCCGACGCTTCGTCGGGTTGACCAACTCGATCGCGACCCCGGCGATCTCCCCGAGCGCGGCGATGCGCGGCGCGGTGCGGGAGGCCGACGGAGGCCGCGTCCGTCGGCCGTCGATCCAGACCAGGAGGAGGATGATGGCGTCCGCCGCCAGGGCGCCGGATGCCGAGAACAGGAAGACGAACGAGGTCAGCCCCAGCAGCCACAGCGCCCGCCCGCTCGGGACCACCGCAATGCGGACTATCGGGGCGCCTCCAGCGTCTCGAGGAGCGCCCGCAGTTCGTCGTCCGAAGAACGTCCTTCGACCTCCGCCTCGGCGGTCAGCACGACGCGATGCCGAAGCACCGGGAACGAGAGCGACTTCACGTCGTCCGGGGTGACGAAGTCCCGGCCGTGCAGAAACGCCTCCGCCCTCGCGGCCTGGAAGAGCGCCACGCCCGCGCGGGGGCTCGCCCCGAGCGCGAACGCCTGATCGTCCCGCGTCGCCCTCACGATCCCGGTCACGTAGCGCCGAACCCGCTCGTCCATGTGGACGCCGTCCACCGCGCCGCGCGCCGCGAGCAGCGCCTCTCGCGTCAGCGGTTCGCCCATCGGATACGTCGCCTCGTCGTCCGCCCGGAACCCCGCCTCATGGCGGTCGAGGATCGCCCGCTCCGCCTCCTCCGGCGGATAGTCGATGACGACCTTCATCAGGAAGCGGTCGACCTGCGCTTCGGGGAGGGGATAGGTCCCCTCGTACTCGACCGGATTCTGGGTCGCGAACACCGTGAACGGCGCGGGCAGGGCGCGCGTCGCGCCGTCGACGGTGACCTGGCGCTCCTCCATCGCCTCCAGCAGCGCCGCCTGGGTCTTGGGCGGCGCCCGGTTGATCTCGTCGGCGAGGAGGAGGTCGGTGAACACGGGACCGGGCCGATAGCGGAAGTTCCGCTGCGTCTCGTCCAGCACGCTCACGCCGACGAGATCGGTGGGCATGAGATCGGGGGTGAACTGGACGCGGCCGAAGTCGAGCCCCAGCCCGCGGGCGAGCGCACGGACGGCGAGCGTCTTGGCCGTCCCCGGCACGCCCTCGAGGAGCGCGTGGCCGCGGGCGAGGAGCGTGATCATGAGCTGCCTGAGGACAGTCTCCTGGCCCAGGATCACCTTCTCGATGTCGCCCAGCAGACGCAGTGCCGCGTCGTGCGTGGTCATGGCTCCGCCCTTCGTCCGAGGTGGTCGTCGATGCCGGCGGCGACCATCGTCAGGTCCACCGGATCGGCGCGCAAGCCGCGTCGGATCCGGGCCAGCGCGGACTGTTCTCCCCGCCGGGCCTCCAGCTCACGGATCAGCGCCCGGGCCTCGGCGACGTCCCTGGGCGGAGGGCGCCGAGCGCCGCGCGCCAGCCGCGCCAGAAGGAGGAGAGCGGCCGTCTGCCGGGCCCGCGCCTTCTCGTACAGGTCGCCGAGGGCGGAGACGTGTTCCAGCGGAGACCTTCGTTCGAGGTCCGGCGGAGCGACGGCTGTCGTCGGGGCGCCGAAGCGCAGCCCCGCGCACGCGAGCGCCAGGAACGCGGCGAGGAGGAGTTGAAGGAGCGTGCGCCCCTCGGCCGAGCCGAAGACGAAACCCGCCCAGCGCCGCGCCGTGCTCTCGTAGCCGCGGATGCCCTGGTGGAACTCGGCGAAGAAGATCGTGTCGGCGGGCGTCGTGTGGGTCAGCACGGCCCGCATGACGACGAGCGCGAGAGGGTCGTCGGCGACGCGCCCGTTCGAGAGCGGCTCCGCATCGCTGAGGACCACGATGTGCCCATCCCCGAAGGGCATGAGGGCGGCGCCCGTCAACCTCCGATCCTCGTCGCTTCCCACGGTGAGCAGCGTTTGCAGGGGAGGGACGGACCGGGTGTCTTCGCCGAGTTCGCGGGACGTCATCCGCCGGAGCGCGCGGCGCGGAGCGCTCGGTGCCGGCAGGCCGTCGGTCAGCGAGTGGGCTGCCCACTCCGCCCCCTCCAGATCGCCCGGCCGGGGGACGCGGAACGCGATGCCGAGGGAATCCATCAGCGGCGTGATCCTCAACGCGCTGGAGATGGCCGGAAACAGTTGCGGCGCGTACACGAGGGTGCCCCCGCGGCGCACGCGCTCCAGGAGGGCATGGACCTCGACGGGGCTCGGTACGACGGCGGGCGAGAGCAGCACGAGCGTCCCCGGGACCGGATCCGCGTCGGCCAGCGGCGTGAGCCGGGGCGCGGTCGGGCGGCCGAACCGTTCGAGCCCGCGGGCGAACGCGGCCACGCCGTCCGGCGTCGTACGGAAGGAACTCCGCCTCACGTCGGTGGCAGTGCGTCCCGCCGGCCGGGCGAAGTAGGCGGCGAGTCCCGCCACCAGGGCGATCACGCCGACCCACGCGAACGTCCTGAACCTGCCGTCGCTCACGATGAAGCGGTCTCCCCCTTCGACCCGGATGTCGGGCACCCCGCGTCCCGCGCCAGATCCTCGAGGGCCGCGTAGCCTGCGGAGGTGGGCGCCTCCTGACCGAAGGAAAGTCCCTGGAAACGACGGATGAAGTGGCGGCCGGCGGCGGTTTCCATCTCGACGGCGTAATCCCCGGGCGTCTTGGACGGGTGGAACGCGACCGTGCCCTTCCCGTCGAGCGTGAGGAGGAACCCCTGGTAGAGCGCGCTCGCCGCCGGCCGGAACTCCCCATCGCCCGCCCGCGTCCGGGCGAGGCCAAGCCACTCGCGTGCCGAGCCGGGCGCGCCATCGTCCTCCAGACCCTCGTCCCGCCTCTCCCGCGCGCCCTGCACCCACTGGGGCCCGTGACGCAGCGCTACCGTCCCCAGCGCGATGAGCGCGGCCAGGACGACGAGGATGGCCAGCACTTCCATGAGCCCGCCGCCCTCATCGAACAGGAAACGTCGCAGCCAATCCCACGCATCGGAGAGCGTGTTCGCGATCCAATCGAGGATCCGCTGCCGGGCAGGCAGGGGCGGAGAAACGAAATCCGGCTGGGCGAGGATCTCCCGCAGCGCGTCGGACATCTCGCCCGGCGAGGGGAGGGGTTCGGCGGCGGGGGACGGCTCCTGCCCGGCCGGGAGAGCGGCGGGACCCGGGAGTCGGATCACCGATCGTCCGTCGCCATCGCGGTCGCGGCCGTCTCCAGGTCGGCGGCCTCCAGGCGCACGCGCCGATCGTGGTGGATGAGGAACAGCGTGGCCACCGCGAACGGCGTGACCAGCGACCCGAACAGCAGATCGAGCGTGTTTTGCAGCGCCATGACGCCCGCGCTGACGGTGCCCGCCGTTGCGGGCGACGTGAACATCTCGAAGCCTCCGAAGAGAGCGAAGATCCCCAGCGAGGGACCGTCGCGGATGATCAGCACGACGAGCATGATCCCGAGGATCCGGAGGCGGGCTCCCTTGCTGAGCTTCAGCGAGCGGCGTACCGCCTGCGTTGCCGTCCGCCCCTCCAGCAGGACGGCCGGAAAGATCGCGAAGGTGGTCCAGAACCAGAGTGCCAGGACCGCGAGCGCGGCCGAGAGCCCGACGATTCCGAAGAAAACCGCCGCTCCGGTGGCGCTGTCCGACACGGCGATCCCGATCCCCCCCAGGACGATGACCGGGATCATGGCGAGCCCGCCCGCCAGGAGGACAGCGAGCAGGGCGAGCAGGTGCCCTCCGGCGGCGCTCGGGAAGGGCCGGAGCACCCCCCGGTACGCCTTCTCCAGCGACGCCGGGCGACCCTCCATCCGTGCGCAGATGGCGACGGCGACGGCCAGCGTCGCGATCCACGAGATGGCCGCAGCCGGCAGCAGGATCGCCAACTCGAGTCCGATCTCGCCGAAGGCGGGGTTCCCCGACGGATCGACGCCCGTGCTGGGCACGCCGATCGCGAGGCCCATGGCATAGCCGGGGAGCGAGCCCACGAGCGAGATGAGGAAGTACAGTCCGAAGTCGCGCCGGTAGAACTGGATCGCACCGTCCAGTATCTCGCCGAACCCCAGGGGTCTCTGTGGTATCACGGGCTACTCCAGAATCCGGTCCTCGATGATGTGGGTGGCCGTCTCCCATTCGTCCAGCGGCGCGGACCACTCGCGGTCGCGGATGCGGCGCAGGTAGGTGATCTGCGCCAGATGGTAGAGATAGTGCTGGGCGATATGGAGGACGGTCGCCCCCATCCGCAAGGTCCTTTCTCCGTCCGGAGACGTACGCTCGGCCGCCAGATCCTCGTCGCTGCCGCAGGCGTTCACCTCGGCGATGATCTGTTCCTGAATCATGCGCATGCGGGCGGCGATCTCCTCCGCCGGACCGGGGGCATCTTCGTCGATCACGGGGACGATGCCGAGTTGCTTCAGGAACCAGACGTCCACCCGGTACATGTGGCGGCAGATCTTCCCGATCCCGCGCATCCCGTCCGCGGGCTGCCAGTCCAGGTCCTCGCGCGAGATCCCGTCGAGCACGGTGAACAGGGGTTGGCGCGCGGCTTCGAAGACCTCAATGGTGCGGGCGATCCGGGTCCTCATCCTTACGGGTTTCCTTTCGGTTGCAGGGCCTCGGCGATGAACTCGACCGCGCGGGGGATGGCGCCGTCCAGGGAGAGGAAGTCGTGCCCGCCTCCCTCGTAGATGAACGCCTCGAAATCGGGAGGGGTGCGGCCGAGCGCCTCCATCGTTCGCATCAGCGACTCCGCCTGGCTCACGGGCACGACGAAGTCCGCCGTGCCGTGATGTACCTGGACCGCGGGGAGATCGTCCGCGAAGAGGACGGATGAGCGGCGCACGAGTTCGAGGCGCGCCTCGGAAGTGGACAGCGTGCCCCGGACCAGTGGCTGCACGACGGTGGAATCGAGATGGATGAGGCCTGGCAGGTCCCAGGGGCCGTCGAGCGCGGTCTTCCGCGCGATGATCTTGATCCAGCCGTCGAAGAAGTCCGTCGGTCCGTAGAACGCCGCGATGCGTTCCACCCGCTCGTCCCGCGCGCCCGCGAGCAGGGCGACGCCGGCCCCCCGGCTGCCGCCGACGATGTGGATGGCGTTCGGCCGGGCCTCCGGCGTCGTCTCGAAGACGACGTTCGCGAGCGCGAGCGCATCGTCGACATCGTAGTCCCAGTGGCCCGAGGGCCCCTCGGACACCCAGCTCCGGTCCCCGTAGCGGAGCGGCTCGCTGCGGAATGAGGGGATCGCGTAGACGAACCGGCGGCTCCGCTCGCCGAGGGCCAGCGTCACGATATCGATCGCGTCGACCGATACGCCCCCGTCGCCCCCGTGAGTGTACATCAGCAGGGGCAGGGTCTCGGGAGCCGCGCCGTCCGGCACGATGATGGCGCCGAAGTGGCGGACGCCCGCCACCACATGGGAGACGATGCGGAGCGTGGCGGTCGACTCGCCGAGCGCCACTTCCTCGGTCAGTTCGACGGACACTCCCTCCGCGGAAACGTCGCGGCGGGCCCAGTCGGTCCGCACCGCCTCCACCTCGGTCGCCGAGGCGGGGGCGAACAGCGCATCGAGTTCCGCTTCCAGGTCGATCGCCTCGGCGCGGACCGTGGCGCCCGCCCGCCCGGCGGACGCCTCGAGGCGCTGCGGACCGGGGGTGGCCCCGAGCGTCCACGATGTCGCCGCCTCGCCGCCGGCGTCCGTGATCGTCGAAGTCGGATCCGCGATCCCGTGGCCGGCACCGGGCTCAAACGTGACGGCCGCGCCGGGCACGGGGCGTCCGCCGCCGTCGAGGACGCGGACCGCGATCGCTTCGGCCGGCGGGCGCCCCGGGACGCCGCGCTGGTCCGCCCCCGCCAGGACGACGATGGATGCCGGGCCGGTCTCGGCGGGCGCGACGGTGTCGGCTTCTCCGCACGCGGCGGCCATGGCGACGACGAGCGGGACCGCCCACCGCGGGCGCCGTGCGGAGCGCCCGTCTCCCGTCATCCCGCGCCTCCGGCGGTGTCGGGACCGCTCTCGGGACTCAGGCAGACGCGGGCACTCCCGGCCGCGGCCGGCCACGCGAGTTCGACGAGTTCACCCTGGTCGATCTCCTCGAAGCCGCGCTCGGACCGCGCCACCGTGACGATCCGCGCGCGCGACTCCCGCGATTCGCCGGCCCCCTCGGTCTCGACCCTCATTGGGTGCGCGAGCGGCAGCCGGGTGACGATGCGGCTGTCCGCGGGGAGGTCGCCCGCGCTCCAGTCGAGTCTCGCTTCGACCCCGCCGTCGCCTCGAATCTCCAGCGTCTTCTCGAGGCGGGGCAGGCCCGGCTCGGACTCGAGGCGGAGACAGACCCGACCGGACCCCGAGCCGGACTCGAGATCCGGGACGTCGGCGAGCCGGAACGGGTGCCGTCGCCAGTCCGCGATCACGGAGCGTCGCCGCGTGCCCGGACCGTCGGGCGGTGCGGCCGCGATCTCCTGCAGCAGCGCCAGAGGGGCACTGTCCGGGGCGGGCGCGGCCGGGGCCTCGGACTCACGGTCGTGGACCGAGGCGACCCCATCGTTCCGGGCTTGCGCCTCGCGCGAGAGGCCTGCGTCTCCCTCGCGCGTCGCGCCGGACTCCGAGGGATCCCGGTGGTAGGCTTCGAGCCGGCGGGAGAGGACGTCGGCGTAGTTCACGCCGTCCCGGAAGACGGTGAGGATCTCGATCGCGCCGCCGCGTTGGGGGCTGATCACGATGGAGCTCCGGGCCGAGTGGATCCAGATCTCGTCATGGCCGTCCAAATCGAAGTCGAGAATCTCGAACGCGATGCCTTCGTCCTCGCGCAGCCGCCGCTCGGCGGCGGAGAGTTCGCGCCAGACCGCCCGGCGCAGGTGGGGAAGGTAGACCCCGCCGAACACCCCGTGCCAATACGCGTCGTTGCACTGCGCCCGCCCGATGGCGCGCCTCGCCTCCGGCGGGTCGCCCCGCTCCCGACACAGACGGGAGAGCCGAAGCGCGGTCTTGTGCATGCGGTTCGACTCCGGGTATCGGCGCAGGAAGCCCTTCCAGTGCCCGCCGCGGATCAGCGGGCCGGGATCGGCATCGGTGCGGGCGGCGCCCGATGCCGTTCCGGTGAGCCGGCTGAGGCGCCGCGCGGCGGGGCGGGGGAGCGTCCACTCCTCCATCTCGCGGTACGCGCCCATCGCGGGGTAGACGAGCCCGCGGCTCGGGCCGGAGGCCGCCTCGCCCGTCGTGACCAGCTCCAGTTCGCCCCGCCCGCGGGCCGCGTTCAGCGACTCGAGGAACGCCTCCAGCCAGCCGCCGCCGT